>DASQGG010000014.1 GCA_035632695.1 Thermoplasmata archaeon | reverse complement strand
GGGGAAGAAGGCCGCCGCGAAATCGACGGAGACCACGCCGAAGAAGGCGCCGCGAAAGAGAGCCACCGCCCGCAAGAAGAAGCCAATGGCCGCCCCCGTCGAGGCGGAGATCGCTTCGGGATAGAGCGAAGGCGCGGAAGGCCCTCGCGCGGCGGACACGTCCCGGCATCTCGACACCATACGGCGGGTCTCCGCAGAGGAGAAGTACTCCGCCGCCCTTGTCACCCTTGGAGGGATTGCCTTGGCAGAGGAAACGACGGCGAGGGGCATACGGATTGAAGAACCGCGGCCGAAGTCTCGCACCCGACGCACCCAAGTTCTGATTGCCGCACTCGTGGCGTGGGCCGCGGTAGCGACAGGGATACTAGGCTGGACGCTCAGCGTTCCCAGCGGCCCCTCCCAAACCGCGATCTGGGATTCAGACGCACGTGTTCTCCTTCAGCTCGATGGCCTCTTTGGGTTGACGCAAGATTCCCTCCGACAGTGGGCAACGAGCCAGAACCTCCCGTTTGGTCTGGACGCCCTCAACCTCACGGTCGCTGCCTCCGGGGCCGCCTCCTTCGGTGAACTCTATGGTCCCGGGCACTTCGCCTCGGGGGCGGCTCTGAATCTCACCGCGAAGCTACTCCACTGCGACTATGCTGGCCTCTTCAATTTGGTCAGCCTCAGCCAGCCCGGCGGCCTCTCATCGAGGCCTTGGCTTGCCGGAGAACTTGACGTCATCTCCCGACTCTACGGCAACCTCAGTCTGATGCTCCGTGTGACGTGGGGAGGGAATGACCCCGTCGCCCAGCTGGGTGCTCAGACGGTGGCGGAGATTCGCGCGCAAGCGGATGCCCTGCATTCGCTGAATGCGGGATACGCCCACTCGGTGGACTACTCGTGCCCAAGCACATGGCCCTGCGACGTGACTACGGAGACGCCATGAACTCGACAAACTCCTCGACGCTCCGCGGCTGGAGTACGAAGTTTGTCTTCTTCTCCCGCCCGATCGTGGAGGTCGGCGTCCGACCGTAGTGATGCCCGGGACAGACGACGAGCGCGTCGTCCATCGCGCGGACCTTGTTGAAAAGAGAGTCGTACATCGCGCGGACGTCGGACCCGGGAAGGTCCGTCCGGCCGCAGTCGCCGACGAACAGGCAGTCGCCCGTGAAGACGCGGCCCGCGACGATGTAGCAGCACGAATCGGGTGAGTGACCTGGTGTGTGGACGACCTTTACCTTGAGTTCACCGACGGGAACGATGTCCCCATCGTGGAGAACGAGATCCTTGCGGGCCAGGCTGAGCTCATGGGCGGCCACTTTGCCGCCCGTCTCGTCCGCGAGGCGTTCGTTGTCGAAGATATGGTCCGGGTGGTGGTGCGTGTTGAAGATCGTCTCGATCGCGTAGCCGTTCTCGCGGGCCACCTGCTGGAGGATGCGCGCGTCAAAGCTCGGGTCGATGACCGCGGCGACCTTCTTCGTCGGGTCACCGATCAGGTACCCGAAGTTCCGCATCTGGCCGATGAGGCGCTGGTCGAAGAACGGCTCCATGGAGCGCGGGTTGGCACCTCGGCGGATGGACATAAGGATTCGGTCCACGGCACGCGATGGTCGTCCCAGAAAACTCTATCGAGAACCGTGAGGTAGGCTCGCCGAAGAGGTCGATTCCCTGTTCGTAGGTCACTTCGCCTTCGCGTTCGTTCTCATGTGGCTGTTCCCTGGCGTGAACCCTCTCGTCATCCTGGCGGGAGTGAGTTTTCCCGACATCCTCTGGCCATTCCTGGTGTTCTCGGGCACCGAGAAGGTCGTAGTCGACCCGGCATCTCCCCTCCAAAGCAACATCCGGTTCACCGGGCTTCGCTACTCGCATTCCCTCGTCCTCGGGACCGCCATCGCCTCCGTGATCGGAGCGGTCCTGGGCCTCGTCGTGAATCCCCTGACGGGATTCGTGTTCGTTCTCGCCTCGGCATCCCACTGGGTCCTCGACATCCCCGTTCACCTTCGAGACCTCCCGGTGCTGGGCTTCAACGGGGATCGGAAGGTAGGCCTGGGACTGTGGGCGCGGCCGAGGCTCGCGTTCACGGTTGAGTTCCTCTTTTACGTCGCTCTGAGCGTCCTCTTCGTGCCGGCCACCGTGCTCCCGCTCGTGCTCGTCCTCGGCGCGGTCTTCCACCTGCTCAACGCCAACTCGTTCCTGGGGCTCACGAAGAAG
>DASQGG010000013.1 GCA_035632695.1 Thermoplasmata archaeon | reverse complement strand
TCAACGCGTTCCTGGAGAAGCGGAAGCCCGTCTGGAAGCACAGGTAACGCCTCCGCCCGTGTCCGTTCCCATCCGGACATACCGATTTATATAAGTCCGGGCGTAAAGATACAAACGTTCTCGAACCCCATAGGGAAGGCGGAAGCGACGCGAGGCCATGGTCGAGACCGTTTCCGCACCCATCCCGCAGGATTTCGATCGCGCGAAACACCTTCAAGGTGAGCTCGTCAAGGCTTATCTCCACTCCCTCGCGGACCCCGCGGCGCGCGGCTCGAGGCGGATCGGCTACGCGTTCGTGATGGCGAACCCGATCGAGATCCTGAGCGCCTTCGACATCCTGCCGCTGTATCCGGAGATCACGTCGCTCAACATCTCGTACCGAGGCGGCGCCCCGGCCCTGATCGCCCTCGCCGAGGAGGAAGGCTATTCCACCGACGCGTGCGGCTATGTGAAGATGGGGATTGCCGCGGCCATGGACAACGTGCAGACCGTCCTCGGACCGATCCCCAAGCCCGATGTGCTCCTTCTCTCCTACTCCGGATGCCAGATCTACATCCACTGGTGGGAGCAACTCCACTACCGGACGGGTGCGCCGATCTTCGTGTTGGACATCCCGTACCTCCGAGAGTTCGACGGGAGCATCCCGAAGCACGACATCGAGTACGTCGCCGCGCAACTCTGGGAGTTCGTGGGCAAGCTCGAGACGCTCACGGGCCGGCGCTTCGACGAGGGTGCTCTCAAGGAGAGCGTTCGCCGGTCCGGCGAGGCCTGGGACCTCTGGCGACGGTGTCTGGAGATGGGCAAGCGGAGGCCCACGCCCTTCGACGCGTACTTCGAGTCGATCTACTACATGGCCCCGATCACGTTCGCCCGCGGCAGCGAGACCTGCGTCGACTTCTACCGCACGCTGCTCGACGAGCTGGAGCGCCGGTCCGCGGCCGGCGTAGGTCCGACCGCAGAGGAGCGATACCGCCTCGTGTTCGAGGGTGTGCCGAATTATCCCTTCTTCAAGCGCTTCTGGGGTCTGTTCCGCGAGCACAACGCACGGGGCGTGGCTTCCACCTACCCGAAGGTCGCGGGCATGGTGGACACGGGTTCGTTCCGCTTGGATCCGAACCGGCCCATGGAGTCCTTGGCCGAGTACATGATCCACGCGTACTGCAACTGGAACATGCCCATGCGCACCCACCTGATCGAGCGGTACGTCCGGGAGTACGCGGCCGACGGCGTCGTGATCCATTCCATCAAGAGCTGCCGTTCCTTCTCCATGGGGCAGGGAGACATCCGCGAGTACCTGGCCAGGGAGTGCGACATCCCCACCCTGCTCATCGAGTCGGACCACGTGGACCCGAGGTACTTCAGCGAGGCCCAGACCCGGAACCGGGTGGACGCGTTCTTCGAGACGCTCTCCGTGCGGGGGAGGTCCTAGGCGATGCCCGCCCAAGGCTCGTTCTTCGCGGGGGTCGACGCCGGCTCGACGTACACGAAGGCCGCGCTCGTGGACGGCGACGGGAAGCTCGTCGCGACGGCGATTGACATGACGGGCGTGAACATCCTGGCCGCGGCAAAGAAGGTCTACGCCGATCTCCTTGCGAAGGTCGGCATCGGTGACGGGGACGTCGCCTTCGCCGTCGGCACGGGCTACGGCCGGTACAAGATCACGTTCGGGAAGGCTCAGATCACGGAGATCGCCTGCCATGCCCGGGGGGCCCACCTTCTGTTCCCGGGAACGCGGACGGTCCTGGACATGGGCGGGCAGGACACGAAGGCCATCCGGATTGACGAGCGCGGGGACGTGACCGACTTCTGCATGAACGACAAGTGTGCCGCGGGGACCGGGCGGTTCATCGAAGGGTCCGCAAGGGCT
>DASQGG010000012.1 GCA_035632695.1 Thermoplasmata archaeon | reverse complement strand
TCATGCGCACGCTTATCCCTACACCCGGGGTTACCGGAGCGGGATCACCATGCAGCAAGGACCTCCTCCTCAAGAACCTCCGTGGCAAGGACCGCCGACCGGGCCCCCGTGGACATGGCCGGGCGGGATCCGCCGCGGGATGCAGTGGCGGGTGGGCGCGACGATTCTCTTCATCACCGCCTGGCTCGTGTTCATCCTGATCTTCGCGTTCTTCACATCCTACAACCTGTTCCAGAACGTCGTCGTCTTCATCGCGTCCCTGATTACCCTGTTCGGGCTGATCGCGGCGGTCTGGGCATCCTGGGGCATGCGGTTCGCGGGCTGGGAGCACCAGCATTGGCGGTAGGGCGCAGGCACTAGGCTCAGCCGCCCGAGGTGCGAATCACCGCGGACAACGGCACGGACTTCCGGTTCCGACTCGCGGGGGCGAGCCGGCATCCCGACGTGGACGACGGCGTGATCAGCGACGAGGATCTCGCGGCGGACAATACGGATGCGAGCCTCCCCGCGGGCGTAGCCTGGGTGGCTCCCGTGGAGGAGAGCGCCCAGCGGACGTTCGTGTGCGATATGGGCGTCCCGCAGGTCGGCCGGGTCATCGAGGCCATGTCGTGGACCTTCAGGGACGGCCATGCGGTCGAGTTCACCGCGAAGCGGAACCTGGCCGCGGCGCAGACCAAATGGGCGGAGGCGAGCGGGGACAAGGACATGTTCGGCCTCGGTCTGAACCCGAGGGCCAAGGCGGGCTTCCTCCAGAGCACCATGGTCGCGGGGGCCGTGACCGTGGGCATCGGGGAGAACCGCAGCTCCGGCGGCAAGAACACATCCTCGGACGGGTTCGCGGGCACTCTCGTGTCCGGAACGGTCGAGATTGGCGGCCGAGTCGCCATCGACCGCGGGAAGTGGATCGGCTAGTGCCGCTCATCCCGGCATGGGACGGAACTTGTACCCGTAATGGATCACGCCGGCGTCCCCTTCCTGACCCAGCTTGCGGAACGTGGCCTGGACCTTCATGCCGATGGTCACGTCTTCGGGCTTCACGTCGATCAGCTGGCTCGTCAGGCGGACGCCCTCGTCCATCTGGATGATCGCCATCACGTAGGGTTTCTGCATGTCGAACTGGGAGGGCGCATAGTAGATCGTCGTATACGTGACTACGCTCCCCTTGCCGCCCAGCTTGTACGTGGTCATCTTCCCGACCGACTTGCGGCCGCAGTCCGGACAGACGGACCGCGGAGGGAAGTCGACCTTCCCGCAGTTGCCGCACTTGGTGCCGACGAGGTTGTAGCGGCTTTGGATCTCCCTCCAGAACCGTGGGATCGCGGTGCCCATGCTAGTCCCCCCGCTCGAAGATGTGGACGACCGCGGTCGCACCGGTGCCACCGAGCGTGTGCGTGAGGCCGTGTCGTGCACCCACGACCTGGCGTTTCCCGCCTTCCCCGCGGAGCTGCTTCACGATTTCCACGGCCTGCGCGACGCCCGTCGCGCCCACGGGCTGGCCGCGGGCCTTGAGCCCGCCCGAGGTGTTCACGGACACCTTGCCGTTCAGCGCGGTGACGCCCTCCGCGGTGGCGGGGCCGCCCTTCCCCTTCTCGACGAACCGGAGGTCCTCGATGGCCAGGATTTCCGTGATCGTGAAGTTGTCGTGGACCTCCGCGACTTGGATGTCCTTGGGCCCGAGCTTCGCCTCCTGGAAGGCGCGCTTCCCCGCAACCACGGTGGCGTCCATGGTCGTGATGTCGCGCCGGTCATGAAGGGCGAGGAAGTCGCTCGCCTGCCCGGAACCACGAAGCAGGACCGGGGCGTCCGTGAACTTCCGCGCGCGGTCGGCGGCGCACAGGACCACGGCAGCCGCCCCGTCGCTCAAGGGGGCGCAGTCGAAGAGCCCGAGGGGTTCCGCCACGAGCGGCGAGTTCAGGACCGTGTCGAGGGTGATTTCCTTCTGGAACTGGGCCTCGGGGTTCAGAGAGCCGTTCTTGTGATTCTTGACCGCCACCGCCGCGAGCTGCTCGCGCGTCGTGCCGTAGTCGTGCATGTGGCGCCTTGCCATCATCGCGTAGAGGCCCGCAAACGTGGCGCCGAAGACCGTCTCCCACTCCTGGTCTGCGGTGCTGGAGAGGATTTCCGCGGCCTGCACGTCGCCCACGTCGGTCATCTTCTCCGCGCCTCCGACCACGACGATGTCGTACATGCCCGAGGCGA
Source organism: Thermoplasmata archaeon (assembly GCA_035632695.1). Lineage (NCBI taxonomy): Archaea > Methanobacteriati > Thermoplasmatota > Thermoplasmata > Thermoplasmata archaeon. The sequence continues at coordinate 7,660 of DASQGG010000012.1, read as the reverse complement.
TCGCCAGGCGGGCCTGCATCAACGCGATGGCGCCGCAGGCCCCGCCGCCCTCCACGCGCACCGTGGGCAGGTGGTGGTCCGCGAGGCCCGAGTAGTCGGCGACGAGCGCGGACACGTGCTCCTGGTCGATGAACTTCCCCGCGGACATGTTGCCGATGTAGATCGCGTCGATGTCCTCGGATGCGATCTTCGCGTTCTGGATCGCCTTGAGCCCGGCCTCGATCCCGAGATCCCGGAACGAGCGGTCCCAGAGCTCTCCGAATTCCGTCTCCCCGACCCCGATGACGGCCACGTCGCGCATCTCATTCCTCCCGGAGAAGGATCTTGCCACGGTACTTCGCGTAGGTCGCGTAGTCGACGAACGCGTGGTTCTCGACCATCTGCTTCACGGTCGGGGTCGCGTCTCGGCGAATCTTCGTGATCTGATCCGTGACCGTGATGTCGAATCCGTCGGAGCCCGCGCCGGACCCGTAGCCGACCGCGAAGATGCGGTCCCCGGACTCGGCTTCGTCCAGGATCGCGCTCAGCCCGACCAGGATGGCCCCGCTGTACGTGTTCCCGATCTCCCGCACGCACAAGCCCGCGTCGATTTGCTCGTCCTTGAAGCCGAGCTGCTTCGCCGCCCGCACGGGGAACTTCCCGTTGGGCTGGTGGAAGACCGCGTAGTCGTAGTCCTGCGGCTGGCTTCCGGTCCTCTTGAAGAGGAGCTGGGCGCAGTTGATCACGTGCTTGAAGTACGCGGGCTCGCCGGTGAAGCGGCCTCCGTGGCTGGGATAGCGCTGCCCCTCCCGGCGCCAGAAGTCCGGGGTGTCCGTCGTGTAGGAGACCGTGTGGTTGATCTCCGCGATCGTATGGTCCGTTCCGATGAGCAACGCGGCGCCGCCCGCGGACGCGCTGTACTCGAGCGCGTCCCCCGGCGCCCCCTGGCTCGTGTCCGTCCCGATGGCCATCCCGTACTTCATCATCTTGGACAGGGTGAGGCCCATGGTCGCCTGGACCGCGGCGGTGCCTGCCTTGCAGGCAAACTCGAAGTCCGCCGCGGTGAGCACGGGCGCGGAACCGATGGCCTCGGCCACGATGGTGGCCGTGGGCTTGACCGCGTACGGGTGGGATTCGCTCCCCACGTAGATCGCGCCGATGTCCGTGGGGTCGACGTCGACCTTGGCCATGCACGCGCGCGCCGCCTCGACGCTGATCGTGATCACGTCCTCGTCCGGGCCCGGCACGCTCTTCGCGCGGATGTTCAGCGAGCGCCCCATGGCCTCGCCGTCGTTCCCCCAGACCGCGCCGATGACCTTCGGCGTGATTCGGTATCTCGGAATGTAGGCTCCGTAGCTCACGATTCCCGCTTTCATCCCAATCGCTCCAGTCGCTCGATGAGTTCCTTCGGTTCCAGTTCCGTTCGCGCGAGCAGGATGTTCTCCAACTCCGCGAGTTTGATCGCGAGTTCGTCGATGTTCTCCGGTTGCACGTACACCACCATGGCCGGCTTGAGCGGGTTCGCCTTGACGGCGATCATGGGGGACCGGCCGTACTTGACCCCGGTAAACAGGAGGGCACGCTCGGACGTGGAACCGTAGATCTTGAGGTAGTCCGTGGAGTCGAACGTGGTGATTGCCTTGATCGAGTCGATCAGGGTGTAGCCGTTCACGACGCGGCGCGTGTTCATGCCGGCCGTGAGGAGCTTCCCCTCGATCTTCCGGAGGAAATCGGAGGCACGCATGCCCACGGGCCAGTCTCGCATGGACGGGATCACGTCGTTGTGCTCCTCGAAGCGCCGCGAAAGCCGCCGGCCCGACTTCAGGTCAATCTCCAGGAACGCGTCCACGAGTCGGTGGACCGTCTTGATCCCCGGGGAGGTGCGCCGCCCCGCTTCGTAGTCGCTGATCACGCTCGGCGAGACGTTCATGTGCCTCGCCAGGTCCGTCTGCGAGATGTGGAGTTCCTCCCGCCACTTCCGCATCGTCTTCCCCGGCGACTCCGACAGGACGATCTCGCCCGCGATCTTCTCGCGGAGGGGAAGCTCCATGGGCGCGTCTGAGACGGAGGGAGCTATATAAGCGTGTCGAAGCCAGCATCGGCGCGCGAGGAAAGCGGGCATTCGACGCGCCGCGGCACGGTCGGCTCCCTAGTCGACCCCGCGTGGAAGTCTACGCGTCGAGGCGCGCGGCAGGAGCGCAGTGCCGACCGCGGAGACGAGGGCCACCCCGGCGAGTACCTCGAACGCGAGGCCTAGGAGCGCGTAGTTGGACGCGATGATTGCTCCGGCCACCAGGGGACCCGCCACGCTTCCGCCGGAGGCTCCGGCACCCCACACGATCGCGTTTCCCAACGACGCCTTGTCTCGGGGGACGTAGTCGGCCGCCAGGGAGAGGAACAGCGGGAAGCCGCTGAACGTGAAGAGGCCGAAGAGGGCGAGGAACGCAAGGGACGCCCATCCTCCCGAGAACAGATACCCGAGGATGGACATCCCGGAGGCCAACGAGCTGAGTCCGAGGACGAGTCGCCGGTCGAAGCGGTCCACGAGCCAGCCGAAGACGGGCTGCCCGAAGATCGCGGGCACGTACATCGTGGTGACCGTGTCGCCCAGGACCGACGTGAGGCCCGCCCCCTGGACGTGGCTGATGTAGATTGGAAGGAAGCTGACGATGCCTTGGGTCGCCATGGAACGCACGAACACGACGACGGTCAGGAGGACCGCGCCCCGGGTCGCGGCGCTTCGGAGCGTGTGTTCCCCGCCTTGCGTCGGGAGGGGATCCTCGACCCGCGGTCGGCTTGGCGACCGCCACCCTCGGAGGCCCGCCCAGAGGATTCCCGACACGGCGAATCCGAGCGCCGCGAAGACCGCGAACCGGTCGTAGTCCGTCGCGAGGATCGGGACGAGAAAGAACAGGGACGGGTAGAGGGCACGGCCCACGCTCCCGATGGATCCGTTGGCCCCGAGCGCCCGGCCCCTCGTCGCGTCCTCGTAGGTCGACTGGAGAATCGTCGCGCCCAGGGGATGGTAGAACGCACTCCCGAGCCCTGCGAGCAGGGAGGACGCCACGACGGCGCCGATCAGCGCAAGGCCGTCCGCGTACACGAGGGCCAGGTAGAATCCGAGGAGGCCGGCGGACAGAAGGCCCATCCCCACCCCGATGAGCGTTCCGGGCCGCCCGCTGCGATCCGCCCAACGGCCGACGACGAGACTGAGGACGGCCGAGGCTCCGTTGAACAGGACCAGCAACGCGGTCGCCTCGAGCGGGGGAGCGCCCCGCGCTTGGGCCAAGAAGTCCGCGGCGAAGGAGACGAAGATGACCATGCCGTCGTTCGTCGCGTGGGCCAACGACGTGAGGGCGAGAGCTTGCAGGCGGCTCCTCTGGGTCGGGGCAGGCAACGGATCGCGAGACCACTCCCGCCGCTGCCTTATCAGCGTTTGGCCCGCGGGGGGGGGCTCACGTCGTGCTGGCCTGGTAGCCTTCCGTGAGCCGCCGCCGGACATTCGGGTTGAAGAGGTTGCCGAGGACCACCTTGCGGCCCGTGCGGTTCACGCCCATCAACCGGACGAAGTCCTTGAGCCCCCCTTTGCTCTGCCATCCCTGGATGTGGGCCGCGTACGCGTCCTCGGACAGCTTCCCGAGCAGGTCCCGGGTGAGCCCGTCTTCATGGTACTCCCAGATTCGGTGGTTGCGCTTCCAGTCCTCCGGCGCGACGATTCCCTCGCGGGTCAGATCGTCCCAGATCGGCGTGCCGATCAGGCAGTCCAGGATGTTGACCTGGACCGCATGGGGCCGCAGGGTGCGGATGAAGTCGATCGTGCGCTGCACGTCGGGCAGGCCTTCCACGGGTGCCCCAATGATGAACGAGGTGACCACGATCATTCCCGCGCGCTTGGCGTCGGCCACGGCCCTCTCCGCCTGGGCCGCCGTGATCCCTTTCTTGTAGTACCCGAGGACATGCGGGGACGGGCTCTCCACCCCGAAGTACATCACGTCGAAGCCCGCGCGCTTCATCGTTCGCAGGAGCTCGTAGGGTGCGTTGTCCACGCGACCCTCGCAGTAGAACCGCATCCGGATCTTGCGGTCGCGGATTCCCTCGCAGATCTCCCGCACGCGGCTCTTCTTCAGGGTGAAGTTGTCGTCCACGAACACGACGTTCTCGTAGCCGCGGTCGTAGAGCCCTTCGAGCTCGTCGACCACGTTGGCCGCGCTCCGCGCCCGCCAGCGACGCTGGGAGAACGCCGCGCAGGAGCAGTACGTGCACGCGAAGGGGCAGCCGCGGGAGGAGACGATCGTGGTGAACTTCCCGAAGGTGAGGCGGATGTTCTGGTGGAAGTACCCGTACTCCAGGTCCCCGAGGAGGGTGCGGTCCGGGAAGGGGAGGGCGTCGAGGTCCCGGATCACGGCCAGCGGCCGGCTCACGAGCTGTCCATCCTCGAGGTACGTGATGCCGTCCACATCCTGCGGAGGCTCGCCGGCCTCGAGTCGGTCCAGGAGGTCCGGGAACGAGCGCTCCGCCTCTCCCTTGAGGACGTAGTCCACGAAGGGATACGCGCGGAGGATCTTCTCCGCCGCGAACGTGGAGTGGTATCCGCCCATGACGAGGGTGGTGTCCGGCGCCGCCTCGTACACCTTTCGGAGTGCCTCAATGGCGTCCAGGAACGTGTGGGTGGAGCAGTTGATCCCGAAAACGTCCGGCCGCTCCTGCACGACCCGCTGCGCGAGTTCGTTCCCGCTCAGGTTGCGACAGAAGGCATCGAGCACCTGGACGTCCGAGCGACCGCGGGCCCGGAGGCTCGCGGCGATGTAGAGGAGGCCGAGCGGGGGCCACAGCTCCGTCGTCTTGCCAGGAGGGGTGGACAGGAAGACCTTCATGGTTGCGGTCCGCGGTCTTCGGGCCGGCACGCCCATGGCTCCCCTCTGGAGACGAGGACGGTCGTGGCCGGAGGCTCAGGTCGCAGAGCCCGAAGCCCGCGTATGAAAGCTCGGTACTTTCTATGGGTACCGTCCGGCGGCCTTGGAAGGAGCGGCGTTCGCCATGGCGTCAGGGGCGTTCCCGCGCGGCCGCCTGGATCCGGCGGTAGCGCTCGAGGTAGAGACGTTCGCAGGAATGGCAGCAGAAGTAGTGGTAGCGGCCGCCGAGGCGTGCTCGGACGGGCTCGCCGTGAATGGGTCCGCGGCACTCGAAGCACGGGATGTTCGCCACGAGACCTTCGCGAGGAAGGACCGTCGGCTCGTCCTTCACGGTGGTGAGGCCGGCGTACTCCCGAACGCGAGTCACTCGAGGCATGGCCGACACTTCCTTGCGGACGGTTGCGACCGCCTCCCGCGACGGGGCGGAGACATCCACCAGGATCGAGCCCTGCGGGCCCGTGAGGACCCGCCGCGCCCAGGACCGACTTGCGATCGTCCGAGCCACGCTTGCTTCGGATCGGGGCTTCGTCTCCACGATGAGGGTGGCACCGCTTTCCGAGAGCCGCTCGGAGTCGAGGACCACGCGGTATCCGCGAATAATCCCCAGCTGCTCCAGGTTCCTCACGTGGGCGCTGACCGTAGGAACGCTCACCCCGACCCGTTTGGTGATCGTCCGAAGGGAGGCGCGCGCATCCTCGAGGAGGGTGCGGAGAATGGCCACGTCCGTCGCGTCGAGGTCCAACGCCCTTGGATGCGTGAAGACAACCTTAAGCTTCCTCCAGAGGCAACCCCGCACACTCTTATACGAAGCGTGGGGTGACGAACCCTGCGGGAGACGGTGGCCTCGATGACGATGGTTGAGGAGCTGGCCGAGTTCGTGGTCGGTCGGACGTTTGACGACCTCTCCTCCGCGGCTGTCGCCGCGCTCAAGGTCCGGATGCTCGACGGGCTCGGATGCGCCCTTGGGGCCTTGGAGGGTCCGCCCATTCTCGCGCTCCGCGAACACGCCGCGGACTTCGGCGGGCGCCCCTTGTGCACAACGATCGGTGGTCCCAAGACGTCGCCCGATCGCGCCGCGCTCATCAACGGCGCTCTCGTGCGGTACTTGGATTTCAACGACAGCTACCTCGCCAAGGGAGAGACCTGCCACCCGAGCGACAACATCGGTGCCGTGATGGCCGCCGCGGAATACGCCAGGGGGCGTGGCAGGGACCTTCTGGTCTCCCTAGCGGTCGCCTACCAGGTCCAGTGCCGCCTCAGCGACGTCGCACCGGTCCGTGCAAAGGGTTTCGATCACACGACCCAGGGATCGTATGCGGTCGCTGCGGGTGTATCCAAGGCGCTCCGACTCGATCCGGCGAAGACCGCGAACGCGATCGCGATCAGCGGCACAGCGTTCAATGCGCTGCGCGTGACGCGGACCGGCACGCTGTCGAACTGGAAAGGGCTCGCCTACCCGAACACGGGGTTCTGTGGCGTCCACGCGGCGTTCCTGGCGAAGCACGGCATCACGGGGCCGCCAGAGGTTTTCGAGGGGAACAAGGGCTTCATGGACGCAATTGCGGGCAAGTTCGAGATCGACTGGAGTCGTGAGGACCTCGAACGCGTCACGAGGACGATCCTCAAGCGGTTCAACGCGGAGGTCCACTCGCAGTCCGCCACGGAGGGCATCCTCGAGCTGAAAGCAGAAACGGGGTTCACGGCCGACCAGGTGGACCGGATCGACATCGACATCTTCGACGTGGCCTACAACATCATCGGCGGCGGGGAAGAAGGGTCCAAGTACGGCGTGAGGACCAAGGAGGAGGCGGATCATAGCCTCCAGTACATCGTGTCCGCGGCCATCCTGGACGGGAACGTCCTGCCCTCCGCGTACACCCCGGAGCGCATCCTGAGGAAGGATATCCAGGAGCTCCACCGCAAAATCGTCGTCCGCCCCAAGCCGGAGTACAGTGCCCGCTTCCCCGCCGAAATGCCTTGCCGCTTGACGGTCCACCTGAAGGAGGGCCGCGTCCTCGAGAAGGAGAAGCGGGACTACGAGGGCTTCGTGACACGGCCCATGGCCTGGGCGACCGCGGAAGCGAAGTTCCACGCCTTGGCGGCACCGTTCGTCCCGGGCGGGTTGCGCACGCAGATCACGAAGGCTCTTGCCGATTTGGAGAACATTCAAGTCGTCGACCTGCTCAGGCTCCTCGCGAAGATTCCTACGCGTGGGAAGAGGCGGTCCCCATGAGTCCCAAGACATCATCGAAGGCATGGCGGGAGCAGGAGCGGGCGTTCGGCTGGGTCAAGCGCAACGATCGTCAGGGGAAGCCGCGCACGAAAGGGCTCACGGAGATCCGGGGGCCCTACTACTCCGTCATGGGGCCGCGGTACCTCGAGGATGTCTTGGAGACCGCGGGCGACTACGTGGACTCCCTCAAGTTCGCCGCGGGCTCCTTCAGCGTGATCCCAAAGAAGTCCCTCACCCAGCTCCTCGATCTGGCGCACTCGTATGACGTGCAGGTGTCGACGGGAGGATGGATCGAGTACGTCCTCACGCAGGGCAAACAGGCCGTGGACCGCTACATCGAGGAGGTCAAGTCCGTGGGGTTCGACATCTTGGAGATCTCCGCGGGCTTCATCTCGATCCCCATCGACGACTGGGTCGCCTTGGTCGAGCGCGTGAAGGCCGAGGGATTGAAGCCGAAACCTGAGGTCGGCATCCAGTGGGGCGCCGGCGGGGAGACGAGCGTCGAGGAGCTCGAGGAGGCTGGCGTGGGCGGCCC
>DASQGG010000011.1 GCA_035632695.1 Thermoplasmata archaeon | reverse complement strand
GTCCATCGACGCCGAGTCGTCACTGACGGGCACAGAGGTATCGTCTCAACGGGCATTCTCTCTGTGGCTCGGTAGATTAACATGGAAAGGCGGTACAGTGCGCGGAGGAGGCACATGTAATTCCGGCACCTAGCGCGGTGGAGATGTCTTTCTCGTTAGGCGCCTAATATCTCTCGCCCGGTATGAAGCTTTCGGTGCCTAAAGGAAAAGTACTCGGCATCCAATGACCGGTGCGTGAAACTCCAGCGTCGACTTGGAAGGAAGTACCACGGAAAGGAGTACGTCAAGTGGACCATCGTCATTCCCCCAAAACAGATCCGGGAATTGCGGTGGAGGGAGGGAGAGGTGCTTGAGGGCATTGTCGAAGGAAATAGACTTCTCCTTCGACGAATTCCCCGCTCGCAGAGTTAGTCGGAACACCCCCTCAAACCGGTCCTGGAGAAAACCGGCCGGACGCCGGCCCGAGCGGCCGCCCGTCGATACGCACAGAAGGGTTATTACGCGACCCGGCGATGCGCGCGGCCCGGGGGGTGAGTCGCTGCGCTCGGCGGTCTACTACGGCGCGCGGGACATCCGCGTGGAGGAGCGGCCCGTCCCCGAGGTCGGCCCCCGGGACGTCCTCCTCCGACCGCTCTACGTCGGCATCTGCGGCTCGGACCTCGAGGCGTACCACAAGGGCGGGTACGCGGAGGGCACGATCCTGGGCCACGAGTTCACCGCGAAGGTGGCGGATGTCGGCCGCGAGGTGTCCGAGGTCCAGGCCGGCGGCTACGTGACGGCGGACTCCGTGATGCCCTGCGGCACGTGCCGCCACTGCCGGCGCGGGAGGCCGAGCCTGTGCGAGGACCTCATCATGGTGGGCATCGACGCGGACGGCGCGATGGCCGAGTTCCTCCGCATGCCGGCATGGACCGTGCACGCGCTGCCGCAGACCATCGACCCGCGACATGGCCCGCTCATCGACCCCCTGAGCAACATCATTCACGCGGTCCGCCTCTCCACGTTCCAACCGGGCGGGACCGCGGCGGTCGTTGGCACGGGCCCCATCGGCCTCTTGCTCACGAACTTCCTCAAGGCCTCGGGCGCCGCGAAGGTCGCGGCCTTCGAGGTCAACCCGTCGCGGCTCGCCCTCGCCGGGAAGGTCGGCGCGGACGCCCTCGTGAACCCGCTCGCGGAGAACCCGGGCTCCGTGGCGGACGCCCTGACGGACGGAAAGGGGTTCGACGTGGTCTTCGTCGCCGCGGGCATCGGAAAGGCTGCGGAGATGGCGTACGACCTCGTCGGGGCGGGCGGCGAGATCGTCATCGTCGGCGTGATCGAGGACGTGGCCACGGCGGACTACCTGCGCATGGTCCTCTCGGAGCTCTCCCTGCGCGGGAGCTACCTCGGCTTCAACGAGGCGCCGCAGGCGATCGACCTCATGGCTCGGGGCGTGATCCGCGGCGACGTGATCGTGACGAACGTCGTGGACGGACTCGAGCGCGTGATCGAGCAGGTCTTCCCTTCCCTTGGGAAGCCGGACAACCCGGACGGGAAGGTCGTCGTGAGAATCGGAGGCGAGAGATGACGTACACGTTTGCGTCGAGCGAGTACATGCAGGAGGTCCAGCGGCGGACGAACACGGACGCGAGGTACCTGGAACTCTCGAAGGGGGAGAGCCTCAGCTACACGATGGTCATCGAGCCGGAGCCGCCGAAGGGTGTCACGGAACGCCGCGTGGTCGGCTATCGCACCGTGGACGGCCCGATCACGGAGGTCTGGGAGGGGGAACGGCCGACGAACATGGTCATCTCCGCGCCCTACGGGATCTGGGTCAGCATCCTCCTCGGCAAGGTCAGCGTGACGCGCGCCTTCCTCACGCGGAAGCTGCGGCTCAAGGGCAACCTCGCGACGATCCTCAAGATGTCGAAGTCCACGGACCGGTGGCTCGAAATCCTGCACACGATCCCGACCCAGTTCCTCGGGATGTACGAGAAGGACAGCATCCAGGGCGTGGGATAGATGGACCGGGATACCGCGCTTCGGTACCTCGTGAGCGGGCTCCTCGTCGCCGGCGCCGTGGCCATCGCGCTCTACTGGGTCCTGTACTTCTTCGTCGGCGGCACGCAGGTCGTGAACGAGGTTTGGTACACGAGGTTCGAAAACGCCTTCCCCGTAGCGGACGCCTGGACGGCTGTCCTCGGCCTCGTCGCGGCGTACTTCCTCCTGCGCCGCAACGACCGCATGGCACCCTTCTTCCTCGCCGCCGCAGGTGCGTCCGGCGTGTACCTGGCCTTCATGGACATCACCTTCAACCTCGAGAACAACCTCTACGCGCTCGTCGCGACGAACGGGAACATGCAGACGGAGCTCGCCATCAACGTCGCCGTTGTGGTCATCAGCCTCGTGGGCCTCGCCTACGGCCTCATGCTCCTGCGGAAGCCGCCATCCGGTGGATGAGATGCGGGCCTCGTACGCCGCTCGGAAAGTCTCCCCCAACGACGAACCGGTCTCAGGCACGACGGACATCCCCGACGACCTCGCGCTCTCCCTGTACCGCACGATGGTCCTGTCGAGGACTCTGGAGGAACGCCTGCGGGCCGTGTACGCGGAGCTGGAGTTCCGCGGGGAGCTCCACCTCTCCGAGGGGCAGGAAGCCGTCGCCGCGGGCGTTGTCGCGGCCGCGGGCCCGACCTTCGCGTTCTCCCACCACCGCAGCCACGCCCTCGCCGTCGCGAAGGGGCTCGACCTCAAGGCCCTCGTCGCGGAGATCTACGGGAAGAGCACGGGCGTGTGCAGAGGCAAGGGAGGCCACATGCACCTCACGGACCTGTCCAAAGGGTTCGCGATCTCAAGCATCGTCGGGGCCTCCGTGCCCCTGGGGGCCGGCTACGCCTTCGCTGCGAAACGGCGCAAGAATGCACTCCTGAGCGTGGCCTTCACGGGTGACGGGGCGTTACATCAGGGCGCCGCCCTGGAGACGCTGAACCTGGCGGCCCTCTGGCATTTGCCGCTCCTCATCGTCGTCGAGAACAACGCGATCGCCTTCAGCACGCCGCCGGAGACGTACTCCGCCGTGCAGCCCGTGGCCCTTCGCGCGCGAGGCTTCGGCATCGAAGCCTACGTCATGGATGGGACGGACGCGACCGCGGTGTACACGCTCGCCCTCGATCTGGCGAAGAAGGTCCGGTCGGAGTCGCGGCCCATCCTCGTCGAGTTCGACGTGCCTCGCCTCGCGGGCCACATGGAGATCATCGACTTCGAGGACTACCTCAGCGCGAAGGAGAAGGAGGCCCGGAAGCGGCACGATCCTCTCACTGTCACCCGGGACGTCCTCGTGCGCCACCGGCTCCTGGACGACAGACGGGAGCGAGAGATCCGCGAGGCAGCAGAACGGGACGTGGACGCGGCGATTGCCTACGCGCGGGCATCGCCCTTCCCCGAGCCGGACGCCGCTTACGCGGACGTGGGGTGAGCCAATGGACCGCAAGCTCTCCATGTACGAGGCGATCAACGAGGGTTTGCGGCAGCTCCTGGAATCGGACGACCGCGTCGTGCTCCTGGGCGAGGACATCGGCCGGATGGGCGGCGCGTTCTGGGTTACGCGCGGCCTGCAAGAGCGCTTCGGGGCGGACCGCGTGATCGACACGCCGATCAGCGAGGCGGGGTTCCTCGGAATGAGCGTGGGCATGGCGATCGGCGGCCTGCGGCCAATCGTGGAACTGCAGCTCGTGGACTTCGGCCTCGTCGCGATGGATCCGATCGTCAATCACATCGCGAAGCTAGGGTACATGAGCGGCGGGCAGATCCGCCTCCCGATCGTCATTCGCGCCGCGATCGGCGGCTACTACGGGGACGCGGCCCAGCACAGCCAGGTCCTCTTCTCCACGTTCGCGCACTTCCCAGGCCTCCGGGTCGTCGTGCCCAGCGACCCCTACGACGCGAAGGGGCTCCTCCTCGAGGCCGCGCAAGGGGACTCGCCTGTCCTCTTCCTCGAGCACAAGATGCTCTACGGCGTGCCGTTCATGGCCTTCGGGACCCAGGGATCCGTGCCGGAGGAGCGGTACACGGTCCCGCTCGGGAAGGCCAAGGTCGTCCGGGAGGGGAAGGACGGGACCGTGTTCGCGGCGGGCTACAGCGTCCACCTCGCACTCGAAGCCGCGGAGGCGGTGCGCGAGGAAGGCGTGAGCCTGGAGGTCATCGACCTGCGCAGCCTGAAGCCCCTGGACACGGAGATGATCCTCCGATCCGCCGGGAAGACCGGGAAGGTCCTCGTCGTGGACGAGGACTACGCGAGCTACGGCCTCTCTGGGGAGATCGCGGCCCGACTCGCGGAGGACGACGCCACGCGGGCCTCCCTCAAGGCGTACGCGCGGGTCGCGACCCCAGACATCCCCATCCCGTTCTCGGAGCCCCTCGAGCAGGCGATCCTGCCCAACGTGGAACGCATCCTGGACGTCGTGCGGAGCTGGACATGACCGCGGACGAGCGGCCGCCCGCCTACCGCTGGGTCGTCTTGGCCGCCTACATGCTCACGGGCATCGTCTCCCAGCTCCTCTGGATCAGCTTCGCCCCTGTCGACTCCGTCGCCGCGGGCGTCTACGGCGTGTCGCGCGACACGATCGGCTTGCTCTCCCTGGTCTACCTCCTCGTCTACGTGCTCGTGTCCATCCCAGTCGGCTACGTGATCGACGCGTCCGGCTTCCGCCGGGCGATCCTCATCGGATCGGCCCTCCTCGCCCTCTCCGGCGTCGCCCGGGCGCTGGCCACAGGCTTCGCCCTCGTCCTTGCGTTCCAAGCGCTCGGAGCGTTCGGCCAGCCGTTCATCCTCAACAGCATCTCGAAGCTCGTCCGGGGCTGGTTCCCCGAGAAGGAGGCCGCTCTTGCGACAGGAGTGGGCACGCTCTCCATCCTCCTCGGCCTCGCCTTCGGCCTCGGCCTCACCCCGACTCTCGTTGACGCCGTCGGATTCTCCGGGACCCTGCTCCTCTACGGAGGCATCTCCGTGGCGGCGTTCCTCCTCTTCTACGCCCTCGGGAGGGAATCGACGAAGCCCGCGGCCGCGGAAGAGCGCGTGACGGCGTCGCGGATCCTCGAGGTGCTGAAGGATCGAAACATCCTCCTCCTTTCGGTGCTGTTCTTCCTAGGCCTCGGACTCTTCAACGCGGTCGCGACCTGGATCGAGCCGATGGTCGAGGCACGGGGGCTGGACCTCAGCCTCGCCGGACCCATGGCAGGCCTCATGATCTTGGGCGGAATCGTCGGGGCCGTCGTGATCCCGGGGCTCGCGGACCGCTACCACACCCTGAGGCGGCCACTGCTCGCCTCCCTCGCGGTCTCCGCGGTCCTCTGGAGCCTGCTGGGCATCCTCTCCGGGCTCGTGCCGATTGCGGCGACGTTCCTCGTCCTGGGGTTCTTCTTCGTGGCGGCGCTCCCGCTCGGCCTCGAGCTTTCCGCCCGCTCGCTGGGCGGGAAAGCCGTGGGCACCGCGAACGCCGTGGTCTGGGAGTTCTCCCAGGCGGGAGGCATCGTCTTCATCGTCGGGTTCCAGGCCCTCGCTAGCCTCTTCGGTTGGGGCTCCCTGTTCTTCCTCTCGTCCGGCCTGGTGGTCGTGGGACTCGCGGTCAGCGCGCTCCTACGCGCACGGTGATCCGCGATCCACACAGGGGACGACGACCCGAACCGCCCGTGCCCGCGTCCGCGGTCCTTATGGCATCGCGGAATGTTTCTGACCGAGCACAAAGGCGATTGAAGAAAGGGAGTGCGCGATCGTGACCGCCCGCGCGTGAAGGAGCCTGGGATCGTAAGGAAAGGTGACCCTTCGGTCCGTCGCGTCATCACGAGAGGGAACCTGACCCAAGGCGGGTCAGACCGGTCGCATGCCTGAGCAGACCAGGCTCATCCAAGCGATCTTGCCATCCACGACCGAGTAGTAGGCGTGCTGCTCGACCACGAACTTCCCGTCAGGATTGGACATCGAGAACCGATAGGAAACGCGGTTCCGGTCAGCGACTCGATCGACCTCCAGCTTGAGCACCGAGTCGATCCGGTCGGTCTCCTCGTACCACCGCTGGAGGATGTCCGTGACGAACGAGTGCGGTTCGTGCGATTCCCAAAAATAGCGTGCCTTACCTGGCGTCAGGCCCCGGAACGTGAGATTCGGATGCAGGAGACCCTCGATCGTGGCGAAGTCCTTCGAGGCGAGCGATCGCACGAACGTACGCCCCAGCTCGAGATCCGGATGGGTGCCGGAATGCGATGGGACCTCCCGTTGAAGGTCCGCAGAAGGAGTCGCCATGTGATTGGCATGCTTCGCTGCCGGCATATACTTTGGGTTGACCCAAAATCGACCCGCAACCCGGGTAATATTGGTTGGAGGGAAATGGGACATGCCCCGTGCTTTACGCGGGTCCAGACAGTCTTGAATCTTGCCCCGGGTGCGATCTCGGCCGCGTCTGCAAACCCGGGGATTCCGTCGGGAAGATGTCCCCGCTCTGCCTGGACGGAGTGGCCACTGTGGGCCTCGTGCATCCGAGAGCCGGCCCCGTGGGCGGGCCTCGACATCCAGCCTTGGTTCCCGCGGCACGCAAGGCTATCTAGCCGCGGCGTGTAGCGAGCGGGATGAGCGCGAAGAAGAGTCCCTCGGCACCGAAGGTTCGGAAGTCGCTGGACATCCGGGTCGAGGACCTGCGCAAGAAGATCCTCCATCTCGACCCCTATTCCGGGTGGTTCCCCGCGGACGCGACGAAGAAGATCGTGAACGTCGTCGATGAGCAGCTGGAACCCATTGGGGAGCTCGAGACCGGGAGCGACGGCTTCGTCCAGCTGGCCCTCATCGTGGGCCGCCGGTTCGTCCGGATCGCCTACTATCCCGGCCAGCCGCACGCGACGCTCAACGTCGTCACGTTCGAGAAGTAGCCGAGATGGGCCGCCTCAAGGGCCTGCGGGTCCTGGAGAGGATCCCTTCCGAGCGCAGCCCAAGGCGGACGTCCGCATCCTCGAGGGCACGGAGCCCCGGAAGTATCGGATCCGGATCGGGGACTACCGCGCCGTGCATTCGATCGCGAGAGAGGAGGCCCGAGTCATCGAGGTGTTCATCCGCGGACGTGGGTACCGCTGACTGGGACGACCCGTCGGGCGAACGGCAGCCGTCTCGTGGAGGCATCCCGTGTCGAGGATTCGCCCGCCGGCTGTCCGCGCTCTGCCTCGACGGCATGCCCCCGGGCTCCTCCCATCCCGATCCTCGCCCGTTGGGAGATGGAATTTCCCGTGCGGGCCCGACTCGGCCAACCGGGGCAATGTCCGTCCGTTCGGCACCCCTCCGACAATCCCTAAATACCCTCATGTCCTCCTGCGCCACGTGCATGCGTCCGAGCGACAGCGGCGGGAGGAATACCGCGAGAGGGCCCTCATCCTCTCGGCGAGCCGGCTCCGAGGCGCCGCTCCCGGTGCCACCCTGGACATGACCGCGGACCTGATCGAGTCAATGGGGAGCCTCCGAGATGCCGGAGAAGAGGCGCTCATTCGCCGCCGTCGTTAGGGCCGCGGAGCGGGCCCTGCGAGCCGCGGGAGCGGACCACGCCTTCGTGGGGGCGCTCGCCGTGGCGGCGTATGGCATGCCCCGGACGACGAGCGACGTGGATGTGATCGTCGACTACGGCGCAGGGAACATACCCGCCCTGGCCGTCGCCTTCCGCCGCTTCGGGTTCCGCGTGAGTCCGGAGGACCTTCGGGATGCGCTCGCCGAGGGTTCCCATTGCACGGTCCACGACCCGCGCTCGGGGTTCCACCTGGACCTGGCTCCGGCCTCGAGGCCCGCGGCCAAGGACACGATCCGGCGGGCAATCCGTGTCCGGTGGCGGGGCGCCAACCTCCCCATCGCGAACCCGGAGCACACGGTCGTGATGAAGCTCGTCTATGGGAGCGACCAGGACATCGAGGACGCGCTCGGGATCCTCGTGCGGCAGAGGGGGCGACTTGACCGGCGCCGGATGCGGGACTTCGCACGCACCCAGGGGGTCCTCGGGGCCCTCAAGGAACTCGAACGGAAGGCGGCTGGCTGAGTCACTGCCACAATACGTACCGAAGCTTCATCGTGCGTGCGCCGCCTGCCAAAATCTAGAAGGGGACGCATGCCGCCCGCCGCGATCCGTGACCTCCGCGATCTGATGTACTGGCAGTACGCGAAGATCATCGCGGACTCCGCAGGCGTCGGCAAGCGGCAGTGGGCCTTCGTCATGGAACGCTTCCAGAAGCTCCGGTCCGGGGAGATCGCCTGGGACTCGATCCGTGAGTACGTCAAGGAGCGCAACGACTTCCACCGGTGCATGTATTGCGGCCGCGCGGGGGACCTGACGCTGGATCACCTGATGCCCCGGGCGTTCCTCGGCCCCGAGGACGAGAAGAACGCGACCTGGGTCTGCCGGTCCTGCAACGCCTCGAAGGGCGCGCGCCGCCTCTACGAGTACTGGACCCTCTCCAAAGGCGGACTGAAGGCGGCCAAGTACGAGGTCCCTCGCCTCGCCGAGGGCAAGTACCTCAAGCTCCTCTACGAGCTCTTCGACCGCGCCGGCGTGCTCGGCGTCACGCAAGAGGACCTCCACGCCCGCTTCTGCCCTGGATGCGACCTCAGCCGCGTCTGCGCGCAGGAGGATTCGGTCGGGAAGCTGTCCCCGCTCTGCCTCGACGGCGTGGCGACGACGGTCCTCCGGAACCCTGGCTCGCCCGGATGAGCTCCGCCCGCGCGAGGGACGGCGTTCGCCATCGGAACCGTGAAAGCCCCCGACGGCCATCGGGATGCGGCCGGGGGGGTCGGCGATGGCGGAGAGGACGGTCCTCGTCCTTGGCGGAGGCATCGGAGGCGTCGCAGCTGCGTCGTTGCTCAAGGAGAAGCTCGGAGACCGAGCGCGAGTCCGACTCGTGGAGCGGAAGAAGCGCTTCGCATTCCCGCCCTCCTTCCCGTGGCTCATGCTCGGCCTCCGCACCCCCGACGCACTGCAACGCGACTACCGTCCCTTGGCCTCGAAGGGGGTCGACGTCGTCGAGAGTGACGTCACATCCATCGACGTGACGGGCAAGGCCGTGAAGACCACGAAGGGCGAGCTGCCCTATGACCACCTGATCGTCGCCCTCGGAGCCGAGTACGCGCCCGAGACGGTCCCCGGGTTCGCCGAACACGCCCACCACGTGTACGACGTCGACTCCGCGATGCGGTTCAAGCAGGCCCTCGAAAGATTCGGCGGGGGGACCATCGCGGTCGGCGTCTCGCGGCTCCCGTTCAAGTGCCCTGCGGCCCCGTACGAGGTGGCGCTGCTCCTCGACGACCTGTACACGCGGAAGGGGCTCCGGGACCGGGTCCAGCTCGCGTTCTTCACGCCCGAGGGTGCCCCGATGCCCGCGGCGGGCTCCGAGATCGGAGGACAAGTCGCCGGGCTCCTGGCCTCGCGGGGCATTGACTACCGCCCCAAGCGCAAGCTCGCGGAAATTGGGCCGCGGGAGCTACGCTTCGAGGGCGGGGAGACCCTGGCGTACGATCTCCTGTTCTGCGTGCCGCCCCATCGCGCG
This sequence comes from Thermoplasmata archaeon, assembly GCA_035632695.1. Classification (NCBI taxonomy): domain Archaea; kingdom Methanobacteriati; phylum Thermoplasmatota; class Thermoplasmata; species Thermoplasmata archaeon. The sequence goes on along the minus strand of DASQGG010000011.1, from coordinate 15,917 downwards.
CCGAAGCCGGTCGTGGACGCGGGCCTCACGGACGGGACGGGTTGGATCCCCGTGAACCCCGCGACCATGGAAACGAAGATCCCGGGCGTGTACGCCCTCGGCGACGTGACGGCCGTGGCGACCCCGAACGGCTACGTGCCGTACCTGCCCAAGGCGGGGGTCTTCGCCCACGGCCAGGCGGAGACGGTCGCGAACAACCTCGCGGCCGAGATCAAGGGGAGGGGCAAGACGAAGGCCTGGGACGGCCACGGCGCCTGCTTCCTCGAGGTGGGCCGCGGGCAGAGCGCGTTCGTGACGGGGAACTTCCTCGCGGCTCCGAAGCCGGACCTCGACTTCCACATGCCGGGGAAGGTCTGGCACATGCAGAAGGTCCTCTTCGAGCGGCACTGGATGAGCCGTTGGTTCTAGACGCGCTCACGGACGAGCTTTCCGCTCTCCCTCGCGTCCTTGGCGGACGAGGTCTTAGGTCGCGGCCTATCCGGTCTTCACGTCGAGGTCGGCGGGCGCGTAGATCCGGAGGATCGTCCCCTTGGGGACGGGGACCGCGTGGATCGCGACCGCGGACACGACCGCGGCGACGCCGGTCAGGCCGATCCCGACGAGGTGGATCGCGAACGGGATCCCTCCCGTCGACGGGTCGATGAACGCCCAGGCGATGGCCCCCGCCGTGCCGATGGAGATGCCAAGTCCCGCAGCCCAACCCACGAGCCGGCGCGAGGATCCTTCGACCTTGTACAGGTCCACGGCCAGGAGGATCAGGGAGACCGCGGTCAGGAGGAACACACCGAAGAGGGACTGGAGCTCGCCGAACACCGCGTCGTTCGCCAGCAAGGTGGTCTGGAAGACGTCCTCGTGGAACTCGATGTAGAAGGCGGCGACCACGCTGATGACCACCGCGGCCACCCAGGTCCCCAGGAGGGAGAGCCGGACGGGGTCGCGCCACGACGGTTGGCCGTCGGCCTCGCGCTTCGTGAGGGCCAGCGGCACGAGGGCGATCATGGCGCCCACCGCGATGATCGTCATGACCGCATCGTCCCCGGCCATCCCGTTCGTGCCCGTCGGGTCCGCGAACAGGGTCGGCGGCGAGAAGTTGCCGAACGCGATGGCGAGGAAGACCACGGTCATCCCGACGACACCGGCCAGGGAGATGGACAGACCGAGCTTGGCCACCTTCTCCCGCACGTCGCTTGTGCGGAGGACGCCGAAGCGCTCCGCCGCGATCGCGATGACCCCGGCCATGATCGCGAGGGCCATCTCGTGGGAGTGGGGGTCCAGGGTGTTGCCCAGGATGTCGTAGTTCGGTCCCATGAAGGAGAGGTAGCCGGAGAAGATCCCCGGGCCGAAGGTCATCACCCAGAGGTTCACGAAGCCGAGGATCCCGGCGATGAACGCGGAGGCCACCGAGAAGAGGACGAGCCAGTAGCTCATGGGCATGCGGCGGTACGCCGCGCGGTCCTCCTTCCGGAGGGGCAGCATCCGGGACAGGTAGCCCATCTGGGTGGGGACGGGCCGCAGCTCGTAGTTCATCGCGTACACCCCGGCCTTCTTCCGCGGCATGAGGAGCAGCTCGATGAACAGGGCGCCGCCCGCGTCCGCGATCATCAGGAGGCCCAGGAACGTGAAGCCCATGGGCAGGCCGCGGAGCGCCTGCGTCTCGGGGATCAGGAACAGGAGGCCGCCGATCGAGCCGAACAGCACCGCGGAGAGGGCGCGGTAGTACAGGGGCATGTCCAGGCCGGGCTCGTACTTCCGCAGGTCGAAGGCCACGATGACCATGAACACGGCCATCGCGGCGATCCCAATCCCGATGGAGTGGAAGAACATGATCGCGTAGTAGGAGTCGAACCCGGGCGGCAGGCCGAACACCGCGTAGAGCGCGGCCATGAGCACGGTCGCGAGGAGCGTCCCCCAGACCGCCGACTTGAACGTCACCTTGTACTCGTGCGTGTGCGTCGTGGCCACAATCTCGTCGACCGTTGCCATGGAAGACCCTCCTTAGGCGTACCGAAGTCGGTAGGGGGCTCGTTCTTACTTGAGTAAGTAAAGTCCCTACCGACCTGTGAATCCTCGAACGAATAAGCATGCGTACATAGCTGAGTATCTGCAGACCTGCTGAAGGTCGGAAGATAGCCCGTCCGGCTCAGTGCGGCAGGTAGGGGCCCAGAACCATGAAGAGGAAGACCACGGCCAGGTACGGGCTCGAGAACTTGAACACGACCCAGGCGTGCTGGGCCGTGGGCCGGACAAGGAGCCAGGCGTTCAGCACGATCAGCGCACCGCCCAGGACCGCGGCGGTCCAGAGGTAGGCGTCCCCGAACGCGCCCAGGGAATCCAGAGCCACCGAGAAGCCGACGAGCAGGAGCGAGGTGCAGGCGATGCACCGGATCGCCTTGCGCTCCTCGAGGACGACGGGGAGCATGGGCACGCCCGCCCGCGCGTAGTCCTCCCGGTACCGCAGGGCGAGGCTCCAGATGTGGTTCGGGGTCCAGAGGACGACCAGGGCGGCCATCAGGATGGGGACCAGGCCCACGGAACCCGTCGCGAACGCCCAGCCGTACACGGCGGGGAGGCCGCCGCTGAACGAACCCAGGATGATGTTCCACGGGCTCCGCCGCTTCGTGAGGAGGCTGTACACGACCACGTTGTCCAATACCCCGAGGCCGATTACCACGGGGGACAGGAGGTTCCGGAGGAGCGCCAGGAGGAGGGAGGCGACGATCAGGCCGGCGCCCAGGTAGAGTGCGTTCCGCGCGGGCTCGATGCGGCCCGAGGGAAGCGGCCGCTTGCGCGTGCGCTCCATGAGGAAGTCGATGTCCCGGTCGATGAAGCAGGTGACCGCGTTGGAGCCCGCGCAACCCAGGGTGATGGCCGCCAGGCCCAGCATCCACTCGCCGAGCGACAGGCTCACGGACGCCCAGCGGGCTCCCACGAACATCCCCACGAAGGCCGTGAACACGAGGAGGGACACGAGTTTCGGCTTCGTGACCTCGACGTACGGTCGGAGACTCGTCATGCGCTTCCCCTGCCCGTGTTTCGGAGAACCCAAACCGGAGCCGTCAATGCTTGGTATGTGCAGTAGGGATTCTTCGAACGCTCCGGACAGGCGGCCTGAGGCCGAAGTCTTGATACCCTCCGGTCGGGATGCGCACGACACCATGCCCCAGGCCGGCCGCGTGTGGGACGACTTCAGCTACGTGGCCTCGAGCAGCTACCGCGAGCGCGTGCTGAACTCCCTGGCCTCGAAGCCGAAGTTCCCGAGCCAGCTCGGCGAGGAGACCAGGCTGCGGATCGTCCACGTGAGCCGCGCCCTACGGGAGATGCGGAAGCGGGGCCTCGTGGAATGCCTGAACCCCGAGGTCAAGGCCCGCGGGCGGCTCTACGCCCTCACGCCGGACGGCGCGACCGTGCTCGGCTACATGGGCCATTCCAAGGAGCGTTTCGTCCCGGCCGCCCCGAACGGGAGGCCGTACACGGGGTTCGTCCCCAAGATTCGCGGATCGAGCGTGCGGCGGTTCCTCGCGGTCCTCCGCGAGATGCAGGGGTCCGCGCCGGTGGACGAGGCGTTACACGCCTGGAGCCTGGACCCCGCGAAGATTGAGGAGGACACCTGGCTCCCCGTGGACGCCGCTGCGGAACTCCTCGAGCTCGTGGAGACGCGCTTCGGGGACGGCACCTACGCGTTCATCCGCTCCGTGTTCCGCGAGTCCGTGGCCTCGTTCCCCACAATCCGCGAGCAGCTCGCTCAAGCCCTTCCGCTCGAGAGGCTCGCGGAGCATGCGCCCGCCGTCTATTCCAAGGAGTGGAACTTCGGGCGGATGGAGGTCGAGGTCCATCCGCGCCGGACGATCATGCGCCACTACGACTGGCTTCCCACCCCCGCCATGTGCTCCATGTTCCTCGGGATCTACGAGGGCATCCTGAAGTCGCGGGGATTCCAGGGCCGGGTCGCGAACCCGCGCTGCGTGCGACGCGGCGACCCCTGCTGCGAATACGTGGCGGAGTGGTGAGGCGGGTCACGGACCGAGACCTCCCTCCCCCTCCGCGGTACGCATCAGGGACCCGAACGCTCGGAGGAAGCAGTCCAGGACCCAAGGGTCGTTCCCGGTCCCCGGAGCCGTGAGGACGACCGGGCCGAGGATCGCGAGGAAGGGGTAGAAGCCGTCCGTCTTTCCGAAATGGGCCGCGTCCTGCTTGATGGCACGATTCGCGAACTCCGCGGTGAGGGCGACGATCCGAGCTTGGTCCTCGCGAGGGATCGGGAGCGTCGAGTTGACGTCGAGATCGGGCCGCGTCTCGCGGATGGCGGCCCAGGCGAAGTTGTAGATCCCGTCCCGGAGATCCTTCTCGAGTCCCGCAACGTGGTCGATGAAACTGAGTTCGACGTTCATGTGGTACCACACCTCCTCGAGGGCGGCCACGTCCTCGGGCGTCATCGGCTCGTCCAGGAAGCAGAGATCGATCAGAGCATGGGCGAGGACCCAGGAGGCGTACGCGCCCAGACGCTCGAACCAGGGGGCCTCCGGATCGGCTGACGGGAGCTCCGAGGCGATTCTCTGGGCGGCCGCCAGGTCGAGCGTTGGGCGGCGGAGATAGATCGTGGCCGACTGCGCGATGCCCAGCCGCTCGCTCATGCGAGCCATTGCCGCGAAGATCGCGCCGCCGGATGGGGAGGCCCGGAGACGGGGATTGAGCTCGGCGGAGAGCGTGGCGAGCAAGGGCGCCAGGGCTTTGTGGCTGCCACGTAGGAGACGGGCCAGTTCCTCCCGGAACCGGGCCGGGTCAAACTCGGCCTCCGTCAGGCTCTCCCCACATACGGCATAGAGCTGGCGGGCCTCGTCGAAGCTGTAGGAACCGCTGTCCAGGACGTCATCGAGAAGATCTTGCAGGAACTCGTAGAGCGCCTTCGCGACCCAGGCGCGTCGATGGTTCGCGGGAGTCATCCCGCCACCGAACCGGGTCGTCACGAAGGAGGCACCGGCGATTCGTGCGGGGATCCTGGCCACATGCATCCCTTCGGGCAATCGGGTCCGGACGAGTTCGTGCAGGACCGATTCCGGAAAGGCGTCGCCGTCAATGCCCTCGAGGTCGTTTGTGGCCCCGCGAAGCTTCGAGGTCACGGTGGCGCGCAACGGTTCGAGATCACGCCCGACGAGGGCTTCGTTCACCCGCTGCGCGAGCTTGACGACGATCTGACGGACGGACCCCATCAGGTCAGGTCCGAGGCTCATGGGTGACGGTACGGGGCTCCCTGTTCCGCCATGGGGTGGGTGCAGGGACCGCAGGGTCACGGTCTCGAATTGACCCCCGCCAACCTCCCGCCCTTCGAGTTGCCGAATGTCGTTCCACGCGCCTTCGACCGCTTCCATAGTTCGGCGGACCGAAAAACGGGGTCAAAGGGAAAGTGACCAGAATGTAACCATTCCCTGACCAATCCCGGAGACGGAGCCGAACACCTCCCCCCAGACCCAGTCGTAGGAGCCCCGGAATTTCAGGCTCCAGCCAAGGCATAAGCGTCCCCGCCCGTACCCGGGCGCGTGAGGAGATGGACGCCTCCCTCCTGATTCGCGGCGTAGTCGCAGGCGTCGCGGCGACGGGAGGGATGGTGCTCATCGAGCTCGCCGCGCGCTCCCGTTGGGGTCTCGAGGCACTCCTCGACTGGCAGCAGAACGAAGCCGTTGCGGCGAAGATCACGAAGCGACCCCCGGAGGCGGCCGCGGTTCCGGGTTTGGCCCTCCACGTCCTCCATGGGCTGCTCCTCGGCCTCGTCTTCGTCCTGATTCTTCCGCTCGTCCCACCGGAGCTGCCCCTCCCGATCGCGGGGCTCGGGTACGGCCTCGTCTTGTTCGCCCTCACGATCGCCGTCCACAAACCGATCATGGGGAGGGTCGCGGCCTCCGGGCGGCACGGCTCCGCCGCGATTGCGGTGGCTCTCCTGACCCACCTCGTCTATGGGTCGCTCCTCGCCGTCCTGCTCGTGTGGCCCTGACCCACCCCGCGAGCTTCGCTCCCAAGTTCCGACAACCGCCCAGGACTGCGACGACCTCCGACAGCGAGTGTAGGGACGACTGAGTTATATCCTGCGCCGAAGCTCCACGGCATCGCACGAACGGGAGGAGCCGCATGCCCGGCATCTACGACTACCTGGACGATCGGAACGGCGTACTCGCCGTGGACGGAATCAGCTCCACGGACCTCGCCGCCCGGTTCGGCACGCCCCTCTACGTGTACTCGGCCCGGAGGATCCGAGACAACTACCGGCGCATCCACGGCGCCTTCTCCGCGCTCCGGGAGAACTTCCGGACGAACTACGCGGTCAAGGCGAACAGCAACCTCTCCGTCCTCGAGATCCTGCGGAAGGAGGGCGCGGGCGCGGACTGCGCGAGCCCCGCGGAGATCCTCATCGCGAAGACAGCGGGCTTTCCCGCGGACCGCCTCCTATACTCGGGGAACTACAACTCGGACGAGGAACTGCGCTACGGGCTTGAGTCCGGGGCGGTGATCAACCTGGACGACGGCCCGCTCCTGGGCCGCCTCCTGAGATTCGGGCGACCCGAGGCGCTCTGCTTCCGGATCAACCCCGGATTCGGCATGGGGAAGTCTCCCGGGGTCGTGACCGCGGGACCCGATGCGAAGTTCGGGATGAGGGAACGCGACGCATTGAAAGCCTACCGCCTAGCCAAGGAGGCGGGGATCGAACGGCTCGGCGTGCATATGATGGCCGGGTCCAACGTCCTCGAGACGACGTACTGGGCCGCGATCACGGACCGCCTCACGGGCATTGCCACGCGAATCGCGAAGGCGCTCCGTATCCGGCTCGACTTCATCGATCTAGGGGGCGGTTTCGGTGTGCCCGACCGGATCGGCGAGAAGGGACTCCCGATCCGGGAGTTGGCGCAGAAGATCGTCGGGGCGTACGAGCGCAAGCTCGCGCAGAATCCGGGCATCGGCGACCCCACGCTGGTGATCGAGCCGGGTCGCTACCTCGTTGGCGACGCAGGCGTCCTCCTGGCCTCCGTGACCCACGTGAAGACCTCCGCGAAGAAGTTCGTTGGCTGCGATGCCGGGATGAACACGCTCCTCCGCCCCGCCCTCTACGGCGCGTACCACGAAATCCTTCCCGCCACGAAGCTCGACGCTCGGCGGAGCGTCACGGTGAACGTGACCGGGCAGATCTGCGAGAACACGGACATCCTGGGGAAGGCCCGCAAGCTGCCCGCGCTGGATCAGGGAGACCTCCTCGCGTTCCTGAACGCGGGCGCCTACGGATACACGATGGCGAGCCGCTACAACTCGCGGCCGCTGCCCGCGGAGGTGCTCATCGAGGACGGCCAGGCGCGCCTCGTACGCGAACGGGAGAGACTAGCGGACCTGATGCGAGGTCAGATGGCTCCGCAGGGATCAGGATGAAGGGACCGCGGTTTCTCCACGACCCGCGATTCGATCAGACGGGCTTCGCTTCGATCAGGTCGAACATCCCGCCCGTCTTGGTGACCTTGAGCAGGGCGAATCCCGTCGCGGCGAGCATGGCCCTCCACTCGGCCTCCGTCCGCTCGGCCCCGCCCAAGAGGAACAGCATCGTAAGGTCGATGTGCTTCGTCAGAGAGGGCGTCGCGCCCTCCGGGACGACCGCCTCCCACAAGAGCAGGAGACCGTCGTCCGGAATCGCCGTGCGGACGTTCGCCAACAGGCTCCGGGCCTTGTCGTCCGGCCAGTCGTGGAGCACCCGCGAGAAGATGTACACGTCGCCCCCGCGGGGCACCTCCCGGAACGCGTCGCCGATCCGGATCTGACAGCGGTTCGAGACCCGTTGGGACTCGAGATAGGACCGCGCCTCGGCGACGCCTTGGGGCAGATCGTACAGAATCCCGCGCAGGTGGGGGTTGCGTTTCAGGAGGAGGGCGAGCAGAGTGCCGCGTCCCCCGCCCACGTCCACCAAGACGTGATGGCCACGAAAGTCGTACGACTCGATCGGGTTGGACCAAACGCCTTGAGTTTCCCCCATGGCGGCGTTGAAGGTCGCGCTGTCCTCGGGATGCTCCCCAAGGTGCGCGAACAGCCCCTTACCGTACAAGTGGTCGAACCCCGTCTCCCCGGTGCGGACGGTGTGGAGGAGGGCTCCCGCCGCCCGGTAGTGGAGCTCGCCGTGCATGATCGCGGAAGAGCGGACGCTGCGCGGATGGTCCGAGCGGAGGGGCTCACCCAGAGGCGCGAGCCCGAAACCTTGGGTTCCGTCCTGGGTGAACACGCCCTCGCCCGCGAGGGCCCGCATCACGCGGAATAGCGGCCGCGCCTGCACGCCGAGACGCCGCGCGAGGCCCTCCGCGGTCTTGGGTCCGTCCACGAGGAGGTCGGCCACGCCGAGCTTCGCCACGACGTAGAGGGCCTGCGAGTCCCGGTACCCCGTCACCATCCGGTGAAGACGCTCGCTCGGCGAGATCTCCCGTGCCTCGGTCGTGGGCCCCCTCCGCGTCTCCCTGTCGCTGCCGGGCGGCACAGACGCGGGACGGATTTCAGCCTTTGGGCATGAGCTCGGGCGCGAGCGAGCCGCGCCGGCGTGCGCCGTGACCTCCGCAGAAACACCTAAGACCCCGAGGAGCGTTCGGAGCCGCAGCGGGCACGAGGGGAAAGCGATGAGGCAGCGCTCCGCGAGAACGGGCCGGGCTGAGGTCTCCGAATACGATCCTGGGGTCGGGGCCTGTGGCGTGGGCGTCGTGGCCCTCGCGGCGGTCCTCCTCCTCGCCATGTTTGCAGTCGCCCTCCCGGGCCTGGCGAGCGCTCAGGTGGCCTACCCGAACGTCCTTTCGTACCGCGTCGACGGCGCGGTGAACTACAGCGACCCGGGTGGCGAGGCGTTCTGGTCCTCAATCGCGTGGACCGACGTGCCCCTGGTCGCCTCCATTGCGCCCGGCGGCGGGCACACGTCCGACGTCCGGATCAAGTCCGCGAACGACGGATTCAACGTGTTCGTCCTCTTCCAGTGGAACGACAGCGCGGGGCCGTCCTTCGCGTCGAACACCGAGCTGTGGCGCGCCCCGAACGGCACGCTGATGCCCCTCACTCCTGCAGACACCGCGACCGTGAAACAGCTCTACTCCAACGCGACGTACTACTACCAGGACCGCGCCGCGCTCCTCTGGTTCCTGCCGCAGTCCCTGGGCCGCCAGCAGACGCCGGACATGATGGAGGGCTCCGACGGCGCCATCACAGGGGGCGCCGCGGAGATCTGGCACTGGCAGTCCAATCCCACGGACAACAGTCCTCTGGACGCGGGATTCCCCGGCGGCTACACGGACACCGCGGGAAACCCGATCTATCCGGCGAACAACCTCTCCTTCGCGGAGGACGACTACACGAACATGACCGGGTTCTTCACGATCCCTGGGTCCTTCGGCGCCACGGCACCCAACCTCGTGCCCGGGATGGACCCCTTCCAGATCCGCGTGGGCTCGTCGTACTCCCAGACGACGAAGCAGTGGACCGTGGAGATGGTCCGAGCGTTCACGATGCCTCAGGCCAAGACGTATTGCGTCCAGCTCGCCGCCGGGGCGACGTACGACACGGGGTTCGCGATCTGGAACGGCCGCCAGGGAGAATCCGCGGCGTACAAGTCCGTGTCCCAGTGGTACACCCTGACCCTCTCGAACCAGACGGTCGCCCAGGCACCCGCCCCGACGGGCGGCGTGCCCCTGAACCTCGCCGCGGCGGTGGGGATCGGGCTCCTTCTGGTCGGCGTGATGATCGGGGCCGTGGTCCGCTCGTTCAAGGGGGGCGAGGGGAAGTGAGGCGCCCGCTCCGGGAGGCGTGATCGTGGCCTCGGACGAGGAACCCAAGCCCGAGGAGCCGAAGCGGCTCGCGTTCCCGGACGCCCCCGCGGACGAGGGCAAGCGGACGTTCCTCAAGATCGCGGTCGTGGCGTCGGGTCTCCTGGCGGCGGGGGCCGCCGGCTCCGTGGTCCGCTCCCTGATCAACCCCGCCGCGCAGACGACGACCGCGCCCACCGCGTTCCCGCGGGTCCGCGTGGCCGCCCTGAGCGACCTGACCGTGGGCTCGCCGATCATCTTCAACTACCCGCTCGACAACGAACCGAACGTCCTTGTCAAGCTGGGCCAGAAGGCGACGAACGGGGTCGGCCCGGACGGGGACGTCGTGGCCTTCAGCCTGATCTGCCAGCACCTGGGCTGCATCTGGGGCTTCTATTCCCCGGGCGGCTCGCCGCCGTGCAACCCGAGCTACAAGGCCCCGGAGCCCGTGGGCTACTGCTGCTGCCACGGGAGCATCTTCGACCTGACGAACGCCGCGCGGGTCCTCGGCGGCCCGTCCCCGCGACCCCAGCCCCAGGTCGTGCTCGAGGTGGACGCTGCGGGGGTCATCTACGCCACGGGCATGGGGCCGCCCACGATCACGGGACACGGGACGCCGGGATCCACGGACGTGACCGCGGACCTCCAGGGCGGCACCCTCGTGGGGTAAGGCCATGGCAACGGACACCCGAGCCAAGGGACCCGTGGAGCGGCTCGTGGCGTGGGTGGACTCGAGGCTCGGCCTCTCGTACCCGCTCCTGCGGCCCGTGCCGCGGTACGCCCTGAACCCCTTTGCGTGGCTCGGCGCGCTCACGGTCGTCGCGTTCGCGATCCTCGCGATCACGGGCATCATCATGATGCTCTACTACGTGCCGACGCCCGCCGCGGCGTACTCGTCCACGGCGTACGTGTTCAGCAACGTGGCGTACGGGCGGTTCATCGAGACCGTCCACCTGTACACGGCGTACGCCATGGTGCTCCTCATGTTCGCGCACATGATGCGGCACTTCTTCGTCTCCGTGCACAAGCGGCCCCGCGAGGTCATGTGGCTCGTCGGGATGCTCATGGGGGGCGTGACCTTGGGGTTTGCCTTCACGGGCTATCTGCTCCCATGGACCGTGATCTCGAAATCGGCCACGGACGTGGCCGTGCAGATCATAGGCCAGCTCCCGCCGCCTCTCCCCCCGATCCTCACGTTCCTCGTGGTCGGGCCGGGCGGGGACGCGGGCGAGCTCCTGCGGTTCTACGACCTCCACGTCGTCGTGCTGCCCGCGGCCCTCCTCGTCCTCCTGGTCGTCAAGATGTACATGCTCGAGGCCCACGGGATCTCGGAGCCCGTGACGAAGCGCGGGCGGTCGCCCGAGAAGCAGGAGACGACCCCCATCTTCCCGGACGTGACCCTGTACCTCCTCGAGCTGGCGGCCGTCTTCGGCGCGGGCATGCTCTTCCTCGGTGCCGTCTTCCCCCTGAACCTCCCCCCCGCGTACACGCCAGCCGCCGCGGCGGGGTACACGCCGCAGCCCGACTGGTACTTCCTCTGGCTCTACCAGATCCTCAAGATCTCCATCTTCGCGGCACCGCCCATGACCGGGATTCCGGCGCTCATCCTGTCCGTGGTCACGTTGCTGTTCATCCTGCCCCTATCCATCTGGTACTTCCGCAAGGGGAACTGGATCCTTGGGTTCGTCGCGCTGGCCGCCGCCTTCGTGATGGCCGCGGTCGTCACGATCCTCTTCGCGGTCACCCTCCTCTTCCTGGTCCTGTTCCTCCTCCCCATCCTGGACGTCGATGAGACGCGGGCCATCGAGAACCGCCCGGTCTTCGTGACCGTGGGCGCGATCTTCACCGCGGAACTGGCCGTCCTCGCGTACTGGGGCCTGATCACCCCGGGGCAGGACATCCCGACCTGGCAGGGCGCGGCGGTCATCGGGGGCACGGCCGCTGTGGTCGGGCTCGCCTCGTTCCTGGCGTTCCGGTTCGCGCGCACTCGGAGGGCCGCGGAGGCGCCCGCATGAAACTCGCCTATCGGCTCATCCTGCTCCTCGTGCTCCTCCAGGCCACCGCGACCGTGACCTTGTGGACCCTGAACCCCACGGACCCGACGAGCCAGGCCTTGTTCGCCGTCCTCCTGGGAATCGATCTGCTTGCGTTCGGGATGGTGTCCTATCTGTACCGGTCCGAGAAGGCGGATCGGGCGTTCAGCCGTCCGTGGGTCCTCACGGGATGCGCCATGTTCCTGATTCTGCTCCTGGTGGTCCTGGTTCGCGCGTGAACGACGCAACGCCCGTCGGATGGACTACGCGGAAACCTGGCGCGCGGACGAACTATGCCGCCGCGGCAGGGGAGGACTCCTCCCGCCTCGCTTCACGGCGGTCCGCACCCAGTCCGTGAGGAGGGGCGCCTGGTCCACAGTCATGAGGCGCAGGAACCGGACCGCGCGGGTGTCGAAGGGGCGGCCGGCCAGGATGTCGTTGTAGGTCCCCAGGAGCCACAGGTAGCAGCTCGTGCAGAAGAAGAGCCCGTCCTTGTACTCCTCCATGTGGACGCGGGGACAAACGCGGTGGCACACCTCCATCTCGCCGTCGCAATCGTCCTCCGGCTCCGTGGGGAGCCGCACTTCGCAGACGGCGCATCGCTGCACGGAATCCCCTCGGGGTGCGCCAAGGAAGCCGTGCGTTGAAATAGCCTCCGTACCCATTGTTGCCATCGCTCGGGTCACCCGGCGCGACTCTCGGCCGCCCTAAATCCCTACCTCGAACACGTGCAATACGCATTCTACCAAGCCGGTTCTCATAACCCCGCCCCCGGCTCGCTCGGGGGACGCGTGGAAGGCCGCGTCGGAGCGAGTGCGAATGGCAGTCAAGGGGAAGCATGTGACGCGGGAGCGTTTGGCAGCGATTGCGCTGATCGTCATCGCCGGTGCGCTCCTCGTGGGCGTGGCGATGAGCGGGTTCGGAGTCCCCTCGTCGCGGAGCGGACCGGTGTCGGCGGGCGTCGTCTCGACCCTAGCGAGTTCCGGGCAGATTGCGACGGGCGTCGGGATCTTCACGGAAGCCACGATCGCGCTGACCGTGGGCATGTTGTTCATCGGGGCGTTCAGCCTGCAGATCGCGCGGAACTACTTCCTGCGGACCTTGGACAAGTTCACCCTGCGCCTCGGGGCGGACATCTGGTGGCTCGCGTACATCATGATCCGGGACGGGCTCATGTTCGGTGCGCTCCTCCTCGGGTTCGAGCTCTTCTTCGTCGGCACGTACGGGGACTACGCGATCGCGGTGCCGTTCATGCCCCTGGCCATCGTCCTGACGGCCGCGGTCCTCGTGATCAAGCTCGTCCGCGACCCGGACGAGGAGGAGAAGTCGAACCGTCTCGTGTCCACGCTTATCGCGGCGGCCACGTTCTTCTACGTGTTCGGGATCCTCATGGTCACGGAGAGCATCGCGGGCTACGGGAACGCGGGCTACCTGGTCTCCTCGAGCGGCGCGATCACGACGGCCACGGGCGGGAGCGACATCTGGACCACGGTGTACAACGCGTTCAGCTCGACCGTGAACACGCAGCTCGCGATCTGGACGTTCTACGTGTGCTTCACCGCGTTGTCGGCGTTCGCCGCCTACGCGTTCGTCTACGTGACGAAGCCCGACCTCCTCCCGTTCCGCAAGGCACCGGAGAAGAAGAAGGCCGAGGCGCCCGCGACGCGGGAGAAGGTCGTGGCGCCCGCCTCGGAGAAGGCGAACTGAAGGAGCATCGCGCATGGCCTTCTCCATCGAGATCAGCCGCCAATGCCACTCCTGCGGCGTCTGCATGGACGTCTGCCCCGTCCGTGCCATCGACATGACCCCGCCCAAGCGGCCCAGCATCGAAGGCGGCTTCGCGCGGCGACCGTGGATGATGGAGTTCCCCTTCCTCGTCGGCAAGTGCACCGGCTGCCAGATGTGCGAGATCGAATGCCCCTTCGAGGCGATCAAGGTCGTCCGCGGTGACGCCCCGATTCGGGAACGGCCCGCAGACGAACTCGTCGCGGAGCTCCTGACCGAGCGGCGATCCGTGGCGACGTTGCGACCGCGCGGGGCCCGAGACTGGACCCGGTTCCAGCCCCTGTCCTCGTTCACGCGGGACACCCTGAAGCGGCCCGTGCGCAGTCCCTTCCCCGCCAGCGCCCACTGGAAGCCCTGGATCAGGAAGGGCGAAAAGTGGAGGGTCTGGCGCTAGCGGGCCTGTGGCCCTACCGCCGGCATCCCCTCCCCGGGATTCTGGAGCGTCGCATGCGGGGAAACCCTGGGATCACCCCACCCGCGGCCCGACCCCGGATTCGTCCGCCCCCGCGGTAGCCCTCGGCCCGTTTTCGCGCGCGGACCCCGAGGGACGGTTGCTTCCCTCCAGGGGCGCACCGAGGAGGAGCGCGCCCGCCATGAGGGCGATGTAGAAGCTCACGGTCATGATCAGCGAGGCGGTGTTGCTCTGGTCTCCGAACGTGAAGCTCATGCCGGACAGGAAGGCGACGATCAGGCCCGCGGCCGCGATGTCGGAAAGCCCCAGGCCGCGACGACCGGGGCTCCGGGACGCCACGATGACCATCCGGAGGGAGATCGCCAGGGCGCCCACGCCGAGGGCGATGTGCAGGATCAGCACGACCGCGCCCAAGAGCGCCGCCGTCGTGAGCGGGCTGGGAAGCGGGAAGGTCACGTACAGGTTCAGGAGCATGCCGAGCAGGAACTGGGTCGCGAGGGTCCGCACGAGGAACCCCGCGAGGCGCTGTAGCGTCATGGGGCGACGCACTCGGGTTTCGGCCATCCTAACCACGCAGGGAGTCGGGGTTCATCTCCCACGCGAAGGTGCAACTTCAAGTTCCGGACTCTTTATAAGCCGGGGCGGAGACCGTGGCCGACGAGACGGACTTTCAGATCCTCGTGCGCCTCTGGCGGGACCCGTTCGCCTCGTACGAGGCCATCGGACACGGGCTCGAGCTCTCGGGCAACACGGCAAAGAACCGGATCGAGCGGCTCCGGGAGGACGGCCTGATCGGCGGCATTTGGGTCCTCCCGTCACCCGCCGTGTTCCGCCGCACGTCCCGCATCTTCGCGTTCCGTCCCCCGTCGCGACCCGAGAAGGCGATCGAGGCGGCGCTCCGTGTCGACCCCGTGGTCTGGGCCCTCGAGCGACTCGACCACGTCGTGAGCGTCAACGCGTACCTCGATGCCGCGACCCGTGGGCCGCCCCGAGAACTCGTTGACCTCCTGGGACCTCCCGTGTTCGCGATCTCGCCTCGGTTCTTCGACGCCGCCGACGAGCCCACCGTGCTTTCTCCCCTGGACCTGCGCGTGCTCCGGGCCCTGATCCGCCAGCCTCGCGCGTCCCTGCAAGACCTCGGGAAACGGTGCCGCCTCACGCCCAAGACCGTGCGCGCCCACCGCGACGCCATGTTCCGCGACGGGACGTTCGGCATGCTCACGCCCCTCCAGGGCGCCCGGTCCCCGGGGCTCGTGGTGTACAACCTCTTCGTGGGCATCGGGGAGGTCAACCCCGCCGTGCGGCAGCGCGTCCTCTCCGCCCTGCCGCGGTGCGTCCTCCTGGCGGAGACGAAGGACCCCACGGGGCTCTACCTGGCCGGGCGGACGCCCTCCCTGGCGGAGGCCCTCGCGGACGAGGCCAAGGCGGGAGGGATTCCGGGCGTCGCGCGCGTGCAGCTCAACCTGTTCCTGAGGCATGAGTTCGCCGCGGAGCGGATCGAGGGCTGGATCGACGACCAGCTCGCGATGTGGGACCGCGCCCGGCGCCCCCGATGAGCGCTCCCGTCACGCGAATCGAAACGTCGTCCCGACGGCCGAAGGCGACCCGCCTTGCGTTAGGTGAGAGCCGCCGCATCTCTGGGCGAATGGCCGCGGACTCCACGGCGAAGTCCGTGCCCGTGGCCGTCATCCACCGTGACGGGACGACGGGGGGGATCCCCCCCGAATTCCCGGGAACCGGACCAGGGGACGGACGGGCGCGCGACGGATGCGCGGGGATACCCTCATCCCCCGGGCCGTCATCCTGCCCGCGGTCCCCCTCATGACCGCGATCCAAGACACGTACCCCGACGAGCTCGCGCACTGCTACGGCTGCGGGCGCCTGAAC
>DASQGG010000010.1 GCA_035632695.1 Thermoplasmata archaeon | reverse complement strand
TGGGAGATGTCCTCCAGGTTGATCCCGCCGAAGTTGGGCGTGATGAGCTTGACCGTCTCGATGATCTTCTCGGGGTCCTTCGTGGCCAGCGGGATGGGGACCGCGTCGATGCCGCCGAGGTACTTGAACAGGAGTCCCTTGCCCTCCATGACGGGCAGGCCCGCCTCGGGGCCGATGTCGCCCAGACCCAGCACGCGCGTTCCGTCCGTGACCACGGCCACGTTGTTCCACTTGTTCGTCAGGCTCCAGACCTTGTTCGGGTCCGCCTTGATTTCCAGGCACGGCTGGGCCACGCCCGGTGTGTACCAGATGCCGAAGTCGTCCAGTTTCCGGATGGGCACGCGCGGCACGATCTCGATCTTTCCCTGGTAGAAGGGATGGTACTTCGCGGAGAGCTCCTTGGGCAGGTTCGCCTTCTTGAGGTTCGCTTCGACTTCCTGAGGTGTCGGGGCCTTGATGACCTTGCCGGCGGGTCGCTTCTTCTGTGTGAGCATCCTATTCACCAGAGGGGAATGATGCGCGACACTCCTGGAGCCCGCTTAAACCTTTCTCCCTGGACGTATGTTCGATGGGTACGGAAGGGTCAGGTAAGGAGGGCAGGACGAACCGAATCACGGCGGACGTCGAAGAGGCCCCAGCTTTATTGGGATCGCGGTCTTAGAACGGTCGTGCTCGTGACGGTGCTCGATCGGACGGACTGCGCGGACGTGGACGACGTGCGCGCGACGTTCCAAAGTGTGGAACGCCGGCTCGCGGCCCACGGGCTGCGCGTCGCGTGGCCCGTGGAGGTTGAGGTTGTGCGCATGCCCATCATGGGCGCCACGAAGTCCACGAAGGGCCACCACACGCTCTACGCGTCCCTGGACGCTGTGCGCTCGAACGCCTTCGACGGCCTGCTCGCGCACGAGATGGGCCACATGATTCGCACGGAGACGCGGCATCCGTCCCACGATCCGGCGTTGTACCAGTCTCTGGGCAAGGCCGTACGTGTGCCGCGAGACGGACTTCAGGCGCTCGGAGAAGCCTTCAATCATGTGCAGGACGTTTACGCGGACGACCTCTCCTTCCTCTCCGGGTTCGACGGCCGCGCCCACGAGTTCTTCCGCGTCTGGATCGAAGGCAACTCGCGGCGGGCTAACGCGAGCCGCTGGGAGAACGTCCGGCGGTGCGTGACCAATGGGTTCGCCCTGGGCAACCTCCTACGGCACGGTCTCCTGCCGGATGACGACCCGCTCTGGGCTCTCGCCCGCGACTTCGACCGGCGCGCCAGGGTCGATGCCGTGGACGGGTTCGCGGAGTTCTTCGCCTCCCTACCCGCGGATCCCAAGCCCGGGGCGCTCGTCGAGCGCGTGAAGTTCCTCGCGGGTTCCCTGGTGCAGGCCACCAATTCACGCAGACTTTAATAGGATGGCGAAGGTGAACCGCCGTCCCACGAGGTGATCGTGTGCCCGAGGAACTCGACACGACCCAGGTCCCGCCCCACATCATGGCGGCCATGCGCGAGCGCATGAAGATGGCTCAGCGCATGGGGAGGATCAAGCACAAGATCGTGGTCATGTCCGGCAAGGGCGGCGTGGGCAAGTCCACGGTGGCCTCCAACCTGGCATGCGTCCTGGCCTCGCAGGGCCGGGTGGGGCTGGTCGACGCGGACGTGACCGGGCCGGACATCGCCATGATCATGGGCGTGGAGGACGCCGAGGTGGTGTCCAAGGAGGTCGGCAACGAGACCCTGATGGAGCCCGTGGTGGGCCCGAACGGGGTCAAGGTGATCTCCATGGCCCACCTGATTGACCGCGACACCGCGGTTGTCTGGCGCGGCCCTCTCAAGATCAAGGCGCTCAAGCAGATGCTCTCCGACGTGGACTGGGGGGACCTCGACTACCTGGTGATCGACCTACCGCCGGGCACGAGTGACGAGCCGCTGAGCATCGCCCAGGAGATCCCGGACGCGGACGGCGCCGTCGTCGTCACGACTCCCCAGGAAGTCTCCCTCCTCGATGTTCGCAAGAGCATCAGCTTCGCGAACGCGGTCCACCTACCCGTCCTCGGGGTCGTCGAGAACATGAGCGGCCTCGTCTGCCCGCACTGCGGCACGGAGATCGACGTCTTCAAAGTCGGTGGCGGCGAGGCGGCCGCGAAAGAGCTCGGACTCCCGTTCCTCGGCCGGATCCCGTTGGACCCGCGGATCGTGGTCGGCGGAGACGCCGGGAAACCGTTCGTGATCGAGCATCCGGATTCCCCGGCAACCAAGGCGTTCCAAGGCGTCGTCGCGAAGCTCAAGGCGCAGTTGAAGGAGCCCAAGCCGCGTCCGTCCGGCCCGCTCGCGACGTGACTAGGTCCACTTCTTGAGGACGGCCTCAATCTGGGACCGCGGCAGCGCGCCTACGATCCAGTCTACGAGCTTCCCGTCCTTAAACACAAGCATCGTGGGGATCGACATGACCTGGAACCGTTCCGCGGTGCGGGGGTTCTCGTCCACGTTGAGCTTCCCGAGTCGCATCTTCCCGGCCTGCTCCTTGGCGATCGCCTCGAGCGTGGGCGCGACCCGCAGGCAGGGGCCGCACCAGGCCGCCCAGAAGTCCACGAGCATCACGCCGGGCTTCCGAACCTCGGCGTCGAAGGTCGCGTCGGTCACGATGACCGGCTTGCCGTCCGCGCGGGTCGGAGCGGCGGGCGGTGGCGCCTTCGCAGCTTCCATGAGTTCCTGGAGCTTCTTGGCACGAATCGCCTCGAGTTCCGCGTCGGGTTCGGCCATGGTCGTTCGACGAAGGCGGCCGGATAAAAGTCTTTGGTCCATTCCGTCTAGGCGGTCAGCCGCGCGGCCTCATTGAACGCAGGAGCCATGGGTCCCAGCAGCGCCGCCTCCCGCCGCACCATGGCGAACTCCCGCTCCTGGAAGGCGGACGGGTCCATGGGGATCAGGAGGATCGCTTCGTGGAGGGCCACGATCTCGTTCAGGTCGTGCAGCAGCGCGAGCACGGAGCTAAAGTCGTTGTGGGCCACGAGGTACTCGAAGCCGTCCAGGAGGACGACCGCGTTCTCTCCGACCGAGATGAAGTGCTCGATGGCCAGGGCGACCTTCTCCGGGGGCGACGGTCGCACGGAGTTCTTCTCCGTGGCCACGCGGCTCAACCAGAGGATCGGGGTCTTCTCGAGCCCGTAGTCCTGCATGATCGTCTTGGGGGAGCGGCGGCTGATGCACAGCCCCTGGGCGCCGTGGGTGACCAAGTCCCGGAAGATCTCGAAGCTCTCCGTTCCGTCGCGTTCCAGAATCGCGTACGTGCGCGACCGCTCGAGCTGGTACGTGGGCATGGTCGCCGACTGCGTCTCCGCGGCGGGCACGATGAGCTCCTGGAGGAAGGACTTCTCGCGGATCGCGAAGGCGATGAGCCCGATGAGGGCCATTTCCACGACGAACCCGGGCGCGCGCAGGTCAACCCCGTAGTTCGGGAGGACGATCTCGAACAGGAGCTCGCCGATCGCGAAGCCGCTGATCCCCAGGATGATCAGGTACGTGTCCCGACGGACCTCGGGCCCCGCGTTCGTGCGTCGCATGTGGGTGATGAACCGGTACGGGGCGTACAGGGTCAACGTGGCCACGGCGACCCCGTTCACGAACAGGAAGTAGGACTCGAAGTGGATCGTGATCAGGGGGTACTGGGAGAGGTCCACGGTCTCCGGGGAGATGTAGATCGCGACGACCGCGAGGGCCATGATGAACACGTAGAACACGTAGGAGTTCGGGAACTCGTCGCTCATGTACCGCATGAAGTCCTTGCGGTTCGTGATCGCGGGCGTCGTGGCGACCACGATGAACGCGCCGATTGTGATGCTGAACGCGTAGTCGAACGTCGCCTGGACCTTCTTGGACAGGAGGATGCTGTTCGTCAGCGCGGCAGGGTCGGCCACGCTGGGCTGGGTGAGGTAGATCGAGATCAGGGTGTTCGAGATCACCGCACACATCAGGAGGAAGGTGGCGAACAAGAGCACGTGCTTCTGGAATTCCCGGTGCGTCCTCTGCCGGGAGATCGCGATGACGACCAGAAGCGACAAGAAGAGCGCGCTGATCGCACTGAGCACGCCGACGATGTTGGGCTCTCCAGCCAGAGGGTCACCTCCTCGACCTTGGCGACGCGCCCCCGTGGGGTCCGCGAGCTATTTAAGCGGTCCCCGCTTGTTATC
>DASQGG010000009.1 GCA_035632695.1 Thermoplasmata archaeon | reverse complement strand
GGGGCCATCGATTTCCAGGTGCTCGGCGCGCTCATGGCCCGGAATTCGGGTTCCATCTTCATCCCGAGCACGACATCGACCTCCGTGACGTTAGGGGTCGACGGCGTGCCCATCTTCTCGAGTCCCACGATCGGTACGTTGGCCTCGAACCCCGATGGCGGATCCTGGGCCATCAGCTTCCAGTATTGCATCCGTGTCGGCGGCTCCTGCACGTACCAGAGCGTGTACCAGAACGCGAGCGGCCAGATCGATCTCAGCGTCGGGAACCGGTACTACCCCGCGGGCGATGTCGTGTATGAGAGCGGGGCCGTGATCCGTTCCCAGCCCGACGGACAGGTCATCCGCGCGGCGCCGATCTTCCAGGTCACCCCGAGCGCGACCAACCTTTCCGTGGCCTTCGAGCTCGTGAATCTGTACAACTCCGGGAGCACCACGGGAACCACGACCCAGATCGTGGACACGAACGTCTTCAACGTGGACCAGCAGGCCTACGGCGGCTTGAGCTCAAACCTGATCGTCGCGCACACGTCGGCGTTCGGCCTGGCTTGGTTCAATTTCTTCAACTCCACGATGTCCTCCGCCCTGAGGGTGACCTCGTTCACGTATTCGTCCGTCTCCGGGACGACGACCGTGAAGGCCCAGCTCCCGGGCACGGGTTCCGACATCTACTGGATCACGATGATCTCCAACCCGTCGAACGGGCTGTACACAGTCACGCTGCGGATCTTCAACTCGCCACTCGCCCTGTCGTTCACTCTGCAGCAGGCGTACGTGAACGTGGGCGTGGGACAGAATTCCAACTTGGGGTAAGGTGCAAGGATGCCGAAGCAGAAGAAGATCATGATGCCGAAGGGGTCGATGGCGCAGAAGGCCGAGTGGTCTGGGTCCCGCGGCTCGTACCTCACCCACATCCCCGACCTTGAACGGGACACCCTCGAGGAAATCGAGGTCATCCCCATCCGCGAGCCGTTCAGTTACTCTCGCGTCGTCTACGACCACGACCGCTCCGAGTACATCTATGAGGTCTGGGAGCCCCAGCTCGACAGCCGCGAACGGGAGCTCCTGGACATGCTCAAGGACTCCCTCCAGCGCACCCTCGAGTACGAGTGGGACAAGATGGCGGAGAAGGACAAGAAGGAGTACCTCGAGGAGGCCGTCGAGTCGTTCATCCACTCTCGAGGGCTCCGACTGGAGCCCGCCTCCCGCGACAAGATCGTGTACTACATCATCCGCGACTTCGTGGGGTACGGCCCCGTGGACGTTCTCATGGCCGACCTGCGGATCGAAGACGTCTCCTGCGACGGGACCGCGATCCCCCTGTTCATCTTCCACCAGAAGTTCGAATCGATCAAGACGAGCGTGATCTTCGAGGACGAGGACGTCCTGAACTCGTTCGTCGTCATGCTCGGACAGCGCTGCGGCAAGCAGATCTCCGTCGCGATGCCCATCCTGGACGGCACGAGCGTGGAAGGCCACCGTGTCCAGGCGACGTACAGCAAGGAGGTCACGACCCGCGGCTCCTCGTTCACGATCCGGCGGTACAAGGAGAAGCCCTTTACCCCCACGGAGCTCGTGAAGTTCGGGACGGCGAGCACGGAGATGGTCGCGTACCTGTGGATTGCCGTGGAGAACGGCAAGTCCATGATGGTCTGCGGCGGCACCGCCTCCGGAAAGACCGCCACGCTGAACAGCGCGGCCCTGTTCATCCGCCCGGGCGCCAAGATCGTCTCCATCGAGGACACTCGGGAGATCAACCTTCCCCACGAGAACTGGATCCCCGGAACCACACGGACGGGCGTGGGCGAGCGCGGGGCCGACGGCAAGGCGGGGGGCGAGATCGACATGTACGACCTCGTCCGCGCGGCGCTGCGCCAGCGTCCGAACTACATCCTCGTCGGAGAGGTCCGCGGCAAGGAGACGTACACGATGTTCCAGGCCATGGCCACGGGCCACCCGACCATGTCCACGATGCACGCGGACTCGGTCAAGTCCATGGTCAACCGGCTCGAGAACCCGCCGATCAACACGCCCAGGATCCTCCTGACGGCCCTGAACTTCGTGGTGATCCAGACCCACGCCCGGATCGGCGACTCCATCGTCCGCCGGATCAAGCAGATCGTGGAGCTCGTCGGGTTCGAACCCGAGACGAACGAACTCATCACGAACACCGTGTACGAGTGGGATCCGGCCACGGACACGTTCGTCTACAAGGGACACTCCTTCCTCTTCGACGAGATCATGGAGATGAAGAACATGACCCACGAGGAGATGGAAGCGGAATTCCAGCGACGGATCGATATCATCAACTACATGGTCCAGAAGGAGATGACGGACTTCCGCGAG
Source organism: Thermoplasmata archaeon (assembly GCA_035632695.1). Classification (NCBI taxonomy): domain Archaea; kingdom Methanobacteriati; phylum Thermoplasmatota; class Thermoplasmata; species Thermoplasmata archaeon. Next base: position 3,621 of record DASQGG010000009.1, on the reverse strand, counting down.
ATCGCGAAGATCGTCGTGTCCTACTACCAGTACCCCGAGGAGACTGCGAAGCGGATTCGGGATGAGATGGGCTGGACCGACCAGAAGGCCGAGAAGCCTCTCGAGGCGGGAGGTGAGGCGGTTGGGTAACACGGCGTTCCAGAAGCTCGAGACGCGCGGCACGCTCACGAAGACCAAGCGAGTCCGCCGGGACGAGGAGGCGGGCACCGGAGCCCATCTCGTCAAGCTCCCCAAGGGGGCGAAGCCGGTCAACGTGAGTCTGACCCCCCGCGAGCAGCTTGCGTGGCGCACGTTCGGGAAGTTCGTCCAGGCCCGAGATCATGAGAACCAGGAGCTCGAGGACAACCTGCTCAAGGCGCACATCCGGCTTCGGCCCGAGGAGTACCTCGCCGTCGCCTGGATGAACACGACGATCGCGGCGGCCGGCGCGGTGGCCGCGGCGCTCGTGGCCACCCTCCTCCTCTCGTTCCTGCACACGGACATCGTGACCCTCCTGGTCATCTTCGCCCTCGTGGCGGCGATCCCGATCTTCCTGTCGTACATGTACTCGTTCGGCCTGCCCATCGGGTACAAGGGCAAGCCCGCGGCCCTCTCCAAGAAGCGCGGGCGCAAGATCGACAAGAAGATCTCGGGCGCGATGTCCTTCGTCTCGGCCATGGCGTCCGCCGACGTCCCGGTCGACGTGATCTTCAAGGAGCTCTCCAAGCAGAGCGTCTACGGCGAGGTGGCCCGCGAGGCCGAGTGGATCACGCGGGACACGGAGCTGCTCGGTCTGGACATCCTCACCGCGATCCGGAAGGCGGCGCAGCGCTCCCCCTCCTCGAAGTTCCAGGACTTCCTGCAAGGTGTCGTGACGACGTCCACGAGCGGCGGCCAGCTCAAGCCGTACTTCCTCATGAAGGCGGAGCAGTTCGAGAAGGAAGACCGCCTCGAGATGCGGAAGAAGATGGAGACCTTGGGGATGCTCGCCGAGTCCTTCGTCACGGTCGTCGTGGCGTTCCCCCTGTTCCTCGTCGTGATCATGGCGATCATGGCCCTGATCAGCAAGAGCGGGACGGGTTTCATCATGTCCCTCCTGTACGTGGTCGTGGGCCTGATGATTCCGTTGAGCCAATTCGGCTTTATCTTCGTGATCTGGAACATGGAGCAGGAGGCGTGACATGCCCAACCCCGAGCTCGAGCAGGCGCGCATCCGGCTGTACGAGAAGGCGGACCGGACCAAGGCCGTCGTCGGCGTGAGCGTGAGTCTCGCCGTGATCTTCGGCTTCATCGCGGTCCTGAACCTCATCGGCTCCGTCGAGATCGCCTTCCGCTCCGGCGCCCAGCCCGTGGACAACTTCCTGAACTGGCTCGTCATCGCCATGCTTGGCTTCGTCGGCCCCTACGGGTTCTACATGGCCCGCAAGCAGCGCGAGGTCAAGCAGATCGAGCGGCGACTCCCGGACTTCCTGCGCGATGTCGCGGAGGCAGGCCGGTTCGGCATGACCCTCGCCGAGGCCATCGTCGTGTCGAGCGGCGGCCGGTACGGACGGCTCACCCCCGAGATCAAGAAAATGGCCGCCCAGATCAGTTGGGGCGTCCCGGCCACGGAAGCCCTCCGGCTGTTCGCGGAGCGCGTGAAGACGCCCGCCGTTGCGCGGGTCGTCGCGATCATTGTGAAGTCCTCCGACGCCGGGGGCGATGTTGCGGACGTCCTGACCATGGTCTCCCACGACACGAAGGAGACCCAGCTCACGGAGGACGAGCGCCGGATCACCATGTCGACGTACATCGCCGTGATCTACATCTCGTTCCTCGTGTTCCTCGTGACGATCTTCATCCTGGACGCCACGTTCCTCCCTAAGATGGTCGAGGCGAGCGGGGCGCTCGGGGCGGGTCCCAGCGGGGCCCTCGCAAGCAGCAGCCCTCTCGCGAACAACCTCCCTGCCGTGGTCCAGCAGATCAAGACGGCCTTCTTCATCGCCCTGATCGTGCACGGCCTCGGCGACGGGATCCTCGCGGGCGTCCTGGACAACGGGAAGATTCCCACGGGCCTGCGCCACAGCTTCATCATGCTCCTGATCGCCCTCCTGGGCGTGCAGCTGATCTGAGGTGAACCACGATGTCCCAGTCCACGGAATCGGAATACAGCGAGACGCTCGAGGACCTCGACTCGAAGAAGGCCCAGGTGGCCGCGCGCGTCCGGAAGCTCGACGCGGAGAAGGCGGAAGCCCAGAAGATGCTGGCCCAGATCGAGGAGACCCGCAAGCGGACGCTCTTCGCGGCCCTGGACTCCATCAAGAAGCGCTACTTCGGTCGGCTCCTCGGCGACAGGGGCATCAAGGTCAAGGCCCCCCGCGTGAGCGGCGTCGAAGAGGCGACCCTGGGCAAGATCACGACGATCCCCAAGCTCGTCCAGCGGAACATGAACGAGATCGAGATCCAGCCGATCCTCAAGAACTACTCCTACGTCCGCATCCAGTACGACACCCTGGCGAACGAGTACTTCTACGAGGTCATCGAGCCCAAGCTCATCGAAGAGGAATCCGAGCTTCTGGACGTCCTCAAGGAGATCATCGTCGCGAACCTGGAACTCATGCAGGACGCGGACAAAGCCCAGAAGGAGACGTACCTCCGCCGCGTCGTGGACGGTCTGCTGCGCGAACTCGGGGTTGAGCTTCACCCCGTCTCCAAGGAACGGATCATGTACTACATCCTCCGGGACTTCATGCGCTACGGCGCCATCGACGTGGTCATGACGGACTCCCAGGTCGAGGATGTGTCCTGCGACGGCGTCCAGGTCCCGTTCTACATCTACCACCGCAAGTACGGCTCCATCCCCTCGAACTTGAAGTTCGACACGGCCGAAGAGCTGGACTCGTTCGTCGTGTGGCTCGCGCAGAAGTGCGGCAAGCACATCTCCGTCGCGATGCCCATGCTCGACGCCACGATCCCCGACGGTTCCCGTCTCCAGGCGACCCTCGGCATGCACGTGACCAAGCGCGGGTCCTCGTTCACGATCCGGCGGTTCCGGGAGAACCCCTTCACGCCGCTGGACATGATCCGGTTCAAGACCCTGTCCCCCGAGATGGCCTCCTACCTCTGGCTTGCGATCGAGAACGGCCAGAGCATGCTGATTTGCGGCGGCACCGCTTCCGGGAAGACGACGACCCTGAACGCGATCCTGCTGTTCATCCCACCCCAGATGAAGATCGTCTCCATCGAGGACACGCGGGAGCTGAACCTGCCCCACGAGAACTGGGTGCCCCTGCTCACGCGCGCCGGCTTCGGCGGCAAGAGCGTGGCCACGGGCAAGGCGGCGGGCGAGATCGACATGTTCGACCTCCTGACCGCGGCCCTCCGCCAGCGTCCTCAGTACATGATGGTCGGTGAGGTCCGAGGCTCCGAGGCGTTCGTCGTGTTCCAGGCCATGGCCACGGGCAAGTCCGCATACACCACGTTCCACGCGGACGATGTCCAGGCGATGGTCCACCGGCTCGAGAACGCCCCCATCAACCTGCCACGCGCCCTGGTCGCGGCTCTGGACATCGTGCTCCTCCAGGCCCAGGTCAAGGTGGGCACGGACATGACCCGCCGGGTCAAGTCCATCGTCGAGATCGTCGGCACGGACCCGGAGTCCAA
>DASQGG010000008.1 GCA_035632695.1 Thermoplasmata archaeon | reverse complement strand
AATCCATAGGTCCGTGACGTTGTAGGCGTCCGCGGAACCGAGGAAGCGGAGCTGGGTCGCCACGTTGCCGCTCGCTGCGCCGCGCTTGACGGACGTGTAGTTCCCGCACCATTTGCTGCGGTCGCGCGCCCGGACGTTGTCGACATACAGGGTACAACTGCTCGCCGTCTCCGCGATTCCGACGTTGCCTGTCAACGGCGTCCCCGGCGGCGACAGGTCCGTCCCGCTCCACTGCTTGACGCCGGCCCACCAGACCTCGAAGTAGTTCCCGCGGGCGACCACTTTGACACTGTAGTTCGTGTTCGCGCTCATCGGGAGGGACAGGGTCGGAGACAACGCCGTGGTCACGCCGTTGATCACCTTGTCCAGGGTAACCTGCTGGCTCGCGAAGTTCACGTACAGGTAGTACTCGTTCGAGCTGCTCGCGTAGCGGAACATCAGGTCGGACGCGCCGCAGGAGGCGAAGTTCAGCGTGGTCCCCAAGGTGAGGTTGGTCCAAGACCCGGACGCGTGAATCTCCGTTGCGGTCAGCGACGCGCGCCCGGCGCTCAGGGAAAGACTGTGGCCCGAGGTCACCGTCCAGATCTCATTCGTGTTGTCGTTGAAGTTGTCCGCCAAGACGCCCAGGCGGAGGTTCGCGTCGCCCCAGTCGCTCGTCACGCTGTCCAGCGTCCCCGACCAGACGTTCGACGCGTTGGCCTTGAGGACCCACGTCGGGTCGAGGTAGAGCGGGTACTGCGCCCAGGTGACCATCACCGGGTCGAGATAGAGGGTCAGGCCACCGGGGGACCAGGAGACGGACTGGACGGGATTCGCGTAGACGTGCGGCACGGGGGCCGAATCACGCGCCGTGAAGGGCTCCGACTGCCAGATGATGCCGCCTTGGCGGTCGACCAGGTCGACCGTCGTGCCGCTCGCGTAGGGCAGGTAGGAACCGGAGAAGACGACGCCGATGGCGTCCAGGGGAGCCGCGCTCGGGGTCGCAAGGACGATTGTCTCCTTAATCGCGCCAGGCTGGAAGTCGTACAGGGCCCCCGGGACCTTCGCCTGGGTGAAGTTGCTCCCCAACCTCGTGGCCGTGAAGGATGTCGCATCCTCACGAAGCAGGTAGGGCCAGTCGCCGGTCGACCGGTTGAGTGCCGTCATGGGCTCGACGACGCCGTCCCAGCGGGTGAATGTCGGTAGGCTCGCCGCGGTCGCTGCGCCATTGGACATCCGCGTCACCGCGATTCCGGGGGTGTACGTCGTGCCATTCGCCGAAGACATCGACGCGGACGCCAGCGTCGCCGGTGCAGCGGATGCAGCGCGGGGCAGGACCGCAAATACAGTGAAGATGAGGACGATTGTCGCGAAGAGGGCGAAGAATCGTGCTAGACGTAGGGAAGGACGCACAGCTCGAGCCGTTATGCCTCCGACAACCTCCTCGCTTCCACCGTCCGGCTCAGCCGTCTCCTGCCGCGACTCGACCGTTGAGATCCCTCCAGCCATGACGAGGCCGATAGCATGGCCCCGCGCATCCCGCTCGCACGGACGCCACAAAACGGCCGGAGTTAAGTTGCTTGCTCATTCACGTAGAACGGCCGCAGCTGACCAACGACGAACATCCCCTGGGCGCAGGCCGTGAACGACGACGGCACGCTGAAGTCCGCGGACGAGCTCAAGGCGATCTACGAGCCCAAGGGCGTGCTGCCGGAGAACCGCGTGATCACGTACTGCCGGATCGGGGAGCGGTCGTCCCACACGTGGTTCGTGCTCAAGTACCTGCTAGGGTACCCGGACGTCCGGAACACCGACGGCTCGTGGACGGAGTGGGGCAACCTCGTACGTACGCCGATCGAGAAGCCGTGAGGGCTACCTCGGACGCCCGGACCCGAGTGATGTACCCACGCGAGGCACCGTGGACCGAAACGGCTTCCCCTCTTGGTTTCGAGGACGCGAAAGTCCCGACTATCGGTTAACGTGGCTCGGCCACAGTGTCATATTCTGTCACGTTCACCACGTTCCGTGGCGTCTCGCCTCGGAGGAACCGGAGGACGTTGTCCAGGGCCGCCTCCATGGCCCACCGGCGCTGCCCGGGGATCGCGTTCGCGTTGTGCGGCGTCATCACCACGTTGGGAAGTTCGTGGAACGGACGGTGGAACGGGCGGCCGTGCGTGCCGGTGGGGTAGACCCACCACACGTCTAGCGCCGCGCGGAACTTCGGATGGGATCGCAGGTGCTCGTACAAGTCGTCCTCCACGACGATCTTGCCGCGCGCGACGTTCACGAGGACGGCATCTTCCTTCATCGATTCGAGGAAGGCACGGTCCACGAGACCTTTGGTCCGAGACGTGAGGGGAAGCGCGAGGACGACGTAGTCCGAGCGCGGAAGGAACCGCGGGAGGTCGTCCAGACGCGCGCCCTCGTCCGCGGGCTGGACGACGGCTCCTGACCGGCTCACCCCCAGCACGTGCATGTGGAGGGATTTGCAGACCCCGGCGATCATCGTGCCGATGCCGCCCATCCCGAGGACCAAGACCGTGGCGTCGGCGAGCGCCTTGCTCGCCGCGGTCTGGTCGAAGGTGCCCGCGACGATCTCCCGCGTCCGTTGCGGGATGTCCTTTGCCGCGGCCAGGAGGAGCGCCATGGCGTGCTCGCCGACCGAGGTGTTGTAGGCGCCGGCGTTCCCGCACACGAGCAGGGACTTCGGGAGGCTGCGGTAGGGAAGGTGGTCCACGCCCGCGACGAGGGTCTGGAGCATGCGGAGGCGCGGGGCGTGCGCCGCGAGGTCCGCCGGAAGCTCGCGTCCGAAGCCCATGGTCACGACGACGTCGGCTCGGGACCAGGCCGCGCCGCGCTCGGGCTCGGGGAGATCCTCGAGGATGACGGCCTCGAAGGCACCGCGGTTCCTCGCTTCGAGGACCGCACGACGCTCCGCGTCCATGGGACAGGCGAAGACCACCGAAGCCATCGAGGCACCGGTAGCCGCACGGGCACTTGTCCCTTTCGACCGCGAGGCGGCGTCAGCACTCCGAATAGCCGCAGGAGTGGCACTTCACACAGCCCTCCTCATAGACGAGCTGCTTGCCACACTCCGGGCACTCCGGGTTCAGGCCCTTCTTGAGCATCTCCTCGACGTCGCGGGACTCCTTCTCGAGCTCCACGTCCGTCTCCACGGCGCCGCCGAGCTCGTCGAACGTCTCCACGGGCGGCTGGATGCCCGTCTTCTGCATGCCGATGTGGCGCTTCATGGCCTTTGCGATCGCGTCGGGGATCGAGTAGACGCGCTCGCCGTGGTCCACGGCGATCCGCGGGCTCCGGATGCCCTCGAGCTGGTCGATGATCTCGTCGACGGGGACGCCGGACCGCAGGCAGAGGGACACGAGGCGCGCGATCCCTTCCGTGAACGACGCGGTGTACCCGCCCCCGCGGCCGATCTGCGCGAAGACCTCGAAGAGGCCCCGATCGTCCTCGTTGATCGTGACGTACAGGGCGCCGTACCCCGTGAGGATCTTCTGCGTGCGGCCCGTGATCACGTCGGGCCGCGCGCGCGGGCGGAGGGCGACCGGTGCGGCCGGGACCGGGACCGTGATCTGTTCGGGCTTCTCGGCCACCCCGATGTTGAGGACCTGGTCCTCCCGCGATCCGTCGCGGTACACGGTGATCCCCTTGCACTTGAGGTCGAACGCGAGGAGGTACGCGTGCTTCACATCGTCCACGCCGGCCGCCTTGGGGAGGTTGATCGTCTTCGAGACCGCGGCGTCGCAGTAGTCCTGGAAAGCGGCCTGCATCCGCACGTGCCACTCCGGCGCGACGTCGTGGGCAGTCGCGAAGACGCGCTGCCACTTCTCCGGGATGTCCGAGAGGCCGCGCGGGGATCCGTGGTTCTCTATGATCCGCTGGACGAGGTCCTCGCGCCAGAACCCTTCGCGCCGGGCGACCTCCTCGAAGTACTCAAGGAAGTAGGGGAGCTCCTCGCCCTCCATGACCCGCTTGTACCAGATCAGGCTGAACTCGGGTTCGCAGCCGCCGGACGTGTCCGCGATCATGGACAGGGTGCCCGTGGGCGCGACCGTGGTCACGTACGAGTTGCGCATCTTGAGGCCCAGCGCCTCGTGGCGGCTCCCCTCCCAGGCCGGGTACGGACCGCGCTCCCCGGCGAGCTTCTGGCTCTCGTCGTATCCCGTCTCGTGGATGAACTTCATGACCTTGCGGCCCCACTCGACGCCCTCCGGGCTGTCGTAGGGAGCCTCGAGCAGGAACAGGAGGCGGGCGAAGCCCATGACGCCGAGGCCGATCTTCCGGGTGGCCTTGGTCATCTCCTCGATCTCCTTGACCGGGTAGCTGTTCATGTCGATCACGTTGTCGAGCATGCGGACGGTCGCGCGGATCGTCGCCTCGAGCTTCCTCCAGTCGACCTCCCAGCGTCCGCCCTTGCCGCGGAGCATGTGCTTCTCCAGGTTGATGGATCCGAGGTTGCAGGACTCGTAGGGCAGGAGGGGCTGCTCCCCGCATGGGTTCGTTGCCTCCATGTCGCCGACGTGGGGCGTGGGCTGCCGTCGGTTCGTCTCGTCGACGAAGAAGAGCCCGGGTTCGCCGTTCTTCCAGGCCTGGTACGCGATCTTCTCGAACACCTCGCGGGCGTCGAGCTGCTTCACGGCCTTGTTCGTCCGCGGGTTCACGAGATCGTACGCCGTGCCGGCCTTCACCGCCTCCATGAACTTGTCCGTCACGGCCACGGAGATGTTGAAGTTCGTGATCTCCGAGGTCTTGTCCTTGCAGGTGATGAACTTCAGGATGTCCGGGTGATCCACGCGGAGGATGCCCATGTTCGCCCCGCGTCGCTTGCCACCCTGCTTGATCTGCTGCGTCGCCTCGTCGAAGATCTTCATGAAGGAGACGGGGCCGGAGGCCACGCCCATGGTCGATTTCACGAAGTCCCCCTCGGGCCGGAGGCGGCTGAAGGAGAAGCCGGTGCCGCCGCCGGACTGGTGAATGAGGGCCTGCTGCTTGAGCGCCTCGAAGATCCCCGCGAGGCTGTCGTCCACGGGGAGGACGAAGCAGGCGCTCAGCTGCTGCAGCTCGAGCCCCGCATTCATGAGCGTCGGGCTGTTCGGCAGGAAGTCCAGCTCGGCCATGAGGCGGTAGAACCGCCGGGCGGCTTCCTCGACCCGCCGCTCGTCCGCGCCGTAGTAGCGCTCGGCCTGGGCGAGGTTCCAGGCGACCCGGGTGAAGAGCTCCCTCGGGGTCTCGATGACCCGATTCTTGTCGTCACGTTTGAGGTATCGTTTCTCGAGCACGCGGAGGGCGTTCTCGGTCAGCTTGGGATCGGGCTCACGGGCGAGGACGTCGATGCCCTTGGATTGCACCTTGATCTGCTCCATGGAAGGAACCTCTCCAGTTGGGATTCCAGGACGCACGGACCTGATGTTCCGGACCATCCCTGGGGGTAGCCGCGGCGAACAGGGTGAGGGGGTATAGTTCTTTTTGAAGCATCTTTGTTACCGGCCGGCGACGGGTCGTTTACCATGTTTGTTACCAGATGTGCGACCCAAGGCGCCTGACGCTCTTAAGCCTGCGGCCGTCCGCTTACGGTCGAACGAAATCTCTCCATAGGGAGAGATTCACAGGAAGGGGAGGTGGACCACCTGCGCGGGATGTGGGGTGCCTCGGATGTCGATCCCGACACGCGTTCCCGGCAATGCGTGGTCGCGGTCCACGGACGCCAGGGCGATGCCAACCCGCAAGGACGGGGACAGGGTGCCGCTGGTGACCGTGCCGATCCGAGTGCCATCCGCCAATACGGCGCACTCGTGCCGCGGAATTCCCCGGTCCAGCACCTTAAGGCCCACGAGCCGAGGGTAGTCCCCTCGAGACCGCTGGGCCTCGAGCGCCGTGCGACCGATGAACGGACGATCCCATTTGACGACCCAGTCGGAATGGACCTCCAGGGGCGTTTGACGGCCCGTGAAATCCTGCCCGGAGAGCAGGTACCCTTTTTCCAACCGGAGGGTGTCCCGGGCGCCCAAACCAATGGGCTGGATCGGGAGGTCCGCTCCGGCGGCCAGAAGCGCCTCCCAAACGGCCTGCCCAACGCCGGCGACGGGGAAGAGCTCGAAGCCCGCCTCCCCCGTGTACCCCGTGCGGGTCGCGAAGAGGCGGGGTCCACCGGAAGCGGGGGTGGGTAACGGCGGGGAGGTGGCCGCCAACAGGCCGTCCGCGCCGCCGGACCCCCACCCCTCGGCTTCCACTGCAACGCCGGCACGCCGCACGTCGAAGTCCAGAGCCGCCCCCCAGAACGGCTTAAGCCCCGCAAGGTCGACCGAGGTGAACCGTTGGAGCAGGCCCGGGGCCCGCGGGCCCTGGAGCGCGAGGCAAAGGTGCGTGGCCGTGAGATCGTCGACACGGACGTCGGCGGGACGGTGGGCGTCGAGCCATGCAGCCACGGCAGGGCGGGGCCCCGCGTTGCATACAACGAAGAAGCGGTCGGTGGCGAGGGTCGTGATAATGACGTCGTCGATGATCGTGCCGTCGTCGCGGAGAAGGTGCGTGTAGCGCGCACGGCCCGCCGTCTTGGATACGTCGTTGGCGCTCAGGCCGTCGAGGAAACGGTGGGCGGAGGCTCCCTGCACGAGGAGCTTACCCATGTGGCTCACATCGAACAGGCCCGCGGTACGACGCACGGTGAGGTGCTCTTCGACGATGCCCGAGTACTGGAGGGGCATCTCCCATCCGCCGAACTCAATCATCCGCGCGCCGGCGGCGACGTGCCAGTCGTACAGAGGCGTCCGAAGGGGCATGGAGCACGCGGGACATGCGGGTTCGAAGATTGAACCTTGGGCTGGAGCGGGCAAAGCTTATGACCGCCGCACTCATAGCCCGCGCCGCATGGTCAGCCTGCGGGATCTCCGGTACGAGTTGAGTACCTTGATCTTCGGCCTGGGCATCCTGAGCATGATCCTCGCGATCACGTACTGGGTGATCCCGAACGTGACCCCGGACTGGCTCAAGTCCGTCAACAACGCGATCAACAACTGGATGATTTGGGTGGCCTTCCTCGGCTTCCTCGCGCTGCTCGGAGGCGGCTATTACTTCATCGACACGATCCGCAAGGAGAGGGAGTTCGACCGCCTCGTGACCACGACGTCCAAGGAGATTTTCGTCAAGAACCAGAAGCGCATCGAAGAACTCGCGTACTACCATCTGCCCTCGTCGTACGAGAAACGGTACCACGCGAAGCGGAAGGAGTTCCGGATCAAGGGTTGAGGTCCCGGCGGAGGACCACCCGGCCGAGGTCTTGGACCAGGTCCGCATCCTGGGGCCGACATCGGACGACCGCCTCGACCCGGTCCGGCCTGTGATCCACGGACACGACGTCCGTGCGCTCGTGGAGCCAGTGCAGCTTCGCCTCACTGTCCGGGTCGAGCGGGAGCACGAGATGGATTTCGATGGGGTAGGCGAACGTCTCCTGGATCACACGGCGGAGGTCTTCGAGCCCGTCCTCCGTGCGCGCCGACAGCAGGAGGGGCGGCCGGTGCAACTCGGACTCGGCGAGGGCCCGTGCCTTGTCCGTCAGCGCCTCCGCGGAGAGCAGGTCGACCTTCGTGAGGACGGGGAGAATCGCCTCGATGCGGACTTTGGGGAGGAGGGTGCGCGCCGCGAGACGGACCTTGCGGCGGATCTCATCGACGGAATCGACCGCGTCGACGAGCAGCAGGACGAGGTCCGCCTGGAATATCTCCTCTAGGGTGGCGTTGAACGCGTCGATCATCCAGAAGGGCACGCCGTCCACGAATCCGACCGTGTCCGTGAGGAGGATGCGACGATGGATTCCGGGAAGCGTCCGCGTCGTCGTGGAGAGCGTAGAGAACATGCGCGCATCTACGACGACGTGCTCGCGGGCGAGGGCGTTCAGGAGGGACGACTTGCCCGCGTTCGCGTACCCCGCCAAGGCGACCAGATGGTATCCCCGCTCCTTGCGCAGCTGGCGCCGCACGCCCCGTTCGCGGCGAATCATCTCGAGCTCGTCCTTGATTTTCTTGAGCCGGCGCTTGACCGTCTCGTAGTACGCGTCCACACGCAGTTCGCCGCCCGACATGAACCCGGGCCGCTCGCCCACGTCCGCCTCGTGGATCCACTCGCGCAGCAGGGGGATCTCATACTGGAGGAGCGCGAGCTCGACCTGGAGCTTCGCTTCGCGCGTGGCGGCCCGTTGCGCGAAGAGTTCCAGGAGGACCCGGAGGCGGTCGTAGCATTCCACGCCCAGCTCCTGCTCCAGGTGAAAATGCATCGTGGGCCGCAGCTCGCCGTTGAACACGGCCAGGTCGATGCCGCCTCGGTCGATTCGATCCCGGATCTCCTCGAGCTTGCCTCGGCCGACGAAGGTTTGCGGTTCGGGCCGGTCCCGGCGCTGGACGATGCGGTCCGCAACCCGGTGCCCTGCGGAGTCGAGAAGCGCCTCAATCTCCGCGGTGTCCGGCGCGAGGGAGACCAGGAGGACGTCCAACGGCCCGTCCAAAGGGCGGGTGCCCGATAAGCGTTTCCACCGGAAATGAAGGGGTGGGGGTGACGCTCCGCGCCTCGATAGGAATCAACCTTAAATAAGGTTAAACCGGTCCTGCGTGACGTGCAGACCGGATGCGGCCTCACCACGAAGGAGATCCGCGGGCGTCCCTACCTCTACTTCTGGCACTACGAGGAACGTGGGGGGAAGCATGTCCAGGTCTTCCAGTACATCGGCTCGCCGCACTCCCCTTCCTCCCGGCCGCGACTCGAGGCCGCGATCGCGGACTACTTCGACCGTATCGCCGTGGAGCTCCGAGAGCGACGCGCCGCGCTCCTGGCGCGTGCTTCGGAGGCGTGAGGCGCAAAGCCCAAATGGCGCCCCCGGCATCCGACGGAGGCATGCAGCTGCGGGTCCGGCTCTTCGCCACGTACCGCGAGATCGTGGGTGCGAAGGATCTCGCCTGGACCACCGATCCCGGGACCACCCTGGGGCAGTTCCTCGACGCGTTCCTGCGCCGCCATCCCAAGCTCGCGCCCCACCGCGACACGATGATGCTCGCCGTGAACCGGTCGTTCGCGGAACCCTCGACGGTCCTCAAGGAGGGCGACGAGGTCGCACTCCTGCCGCCCGTGAGCGGAGGCGCGGCATGATCCGGATCACCCGCGGGCGGATCGACGTCCCCGCGGTCCTGGACAGCGTGCGTCGCGACGATGCCGGCGCGGTCGTGCTCTTCCTCGGGAGCGTGCGGGAGGAACCCGCGGTCGCAGCCCTGGACTACGAGATCTACGTCCCCATGGCGGAGAAGGTGCTCACGGAGCTCGTGGCGCGGGCGCGGGACAAGTTCCCAATTCTCGACATGTCCATCGTGCACCGGCTCGGCCGCGTCCCGGTCGGTGGGGACTCGGTGGCGGTCGCGTGCTCCGCGCCCCATCGCCGCGCGGCGTTCGACGCCTGCACGTGGGCCATGGACGAGGTCAAGCGGATCGTGCCGATCTGGAAGTCGGAGCCCCCACGCAAAGCCTCCCGACCGCCGACGACGCGCTCCCGCTGATCCGCAAGAAACCGCGGCCGGGCCGTCCGCCCGGACCGCTTCCCCGAAGGAAAGAAGGTTCAGTGGCCGCCCTTGGACTCGCCGCGGGAGCCGTCCCGCTCCGACCGACCCTCGTTCCGAGCGTCGTGGCCATGGTGGCCGTTGACCTCGCCGTTGTGGTGGCCGTGGTCATGGCCGTCGTGGCCGTGGCCCGCCGGGTCGTGGCACGCGCCCTCCCGTCCATGATCGCCGTCGTGGCGGTCCGAGTGGTGCGAGGAGGCGTCTCCCGTCCCGCAGCCGTCGTGGTCGTGCCCGTCCCCCGGATGGCTCGGCGGGGTCGTCGTCGAGGGCGTTGCGGGCGCGCTTCTCCCGGGCCAAGGGCCGTGCGGGTTCGGGCCGCTCGGCATCCGGGGCTGGTTCACGAGCGTGCTGCTCGCGGTCGGCCCCGCCTGGGGAAGGAGCACGTAGACCACGAGGGCCACGGCGATGGCGACGGCCAAGCCCAGCCCTACGAGTTTCTTGGTGTTTCCCATGTCCTTCGCCTCACGTCGTTTCGCCCGACCCCGGAGCCGCACGCGAGCCGCTCGGCCGGTCGGGTCACGCGGCGGGGACGCGGGGAAGGAATCGCACGTTCGGGAGGCCGTGCCGCGGCGTCCCGTCCCATCCCTTCGTGCGCGCCTTGTCCCATCCGCACAAGCCCGCCTCAGCGGCCGGGGCCGTAGTTAAGCGCTCCGGCGTCCGACGCATCGACTTGACAACGCCTCGCGCGCGCGATGGGAAGGGCGGCCGCAGCGTCCGACGCGCGCGCGTGTCTTGACAACGTCGGACGCCTGCAAGGGATGAAATAGCGTGGGCTCGGTGGCGGAAGGCGATGGCGCGGATGGTCGACATCGGGGCCAAACCCGACGTGCCTCGGAGGGCGGTGGCCACGGGCACGATCCGCCTGCGGCCGAAGACGATCGCCGCCATCCGGTCGGGACGCGTCGAGAAGGGCGACCCCATTGCGGCCGCCGAGGTCGCCGGTCTGCAGGCGATCAAGTCCACGTGGCAGACGCTGCCCCACTGTCATCCCATCCCGCTCACGTCCGCGGCCGTCGAGTTCGAGATTGCGGCAAACCGCATCGACTGCACGACCACCGTGGAAGCGACCTACAAGACGGGTGTGGAGATGGAGGCCCTGTACGGCGTGACCGTCGCCTTGCTCACGGTCTGGGACATGGTCAAGTCGTTGGAGAAGGACGAACGAGGGCAGTATCCAACCGCCAGGATTGAGGGGATTCGTGTGGTCTCGAAAGAGAAGGGCGCGGCCCGACCCGGCCGCTAAGCCGATCAAAGCCCGGTGGGCTCCTCCGAAAAGGACTATTCTTCGTTGGTACATTCCCGATCGAGGGTTGGTATGGCTGAGGAACGAAAGCTCTCGGTCGCGGAAGTGCGCAAGACCATCTCGACGTCCCTCGCGACGGCGTTCGGTTTCGTCATTGCGCTGCTCTGGAACCAAGTCGTGCAGGGCGGGCTCGGCCTCGCCCACGTGAACACAACGGCGCCGGCGGATGCTCTCGGGTATGTGAGCTTCATCGTCACCGCGGTTATCATCACCGTCGTGATGATCGTGCTGATCATTGTGATCGGGCGCTGGGGCAGCAAGGAATCCAAGAAGGTGCAGACCTAGGCGACCCGCCGAAGCCCTTTTATCGCGAGGGCGGCATGGATTGCGACCCATGAAGGTCGTGATCCTGGACGGCTACGTGGACGAGCCGTCCAACTTCGGCGTGCCGCCCTACGTTTCCCCGTATCCGCGGTACCTCGCGGGCGCGGTCGCCGACTCGGGCCACGACTGGGAGTACGTCACGGTCGATCAGGTCCGAGCCGGGCGTCCTCTCAAGGGCGACCTGCTCGCGATCATCTCGGGCCCCATCGTCCCGGGCAAGTACCTCCGCGGCCTGCCCATCAGCGAGAAGGAGGTCCTCCGCCACGCCGAAGCGTTCGCGGGCCCTCGCGTCCTCGGCGGCCCTCTCGCGCGATTCCGGTTCTTCGACGAGACCCTGACCGAACCGTTCGACCACGTCGCCGTCCGCGACCTCGACGCGTGCGTGTACGATCATCTCACCCGCGGCGAATGGGAGGACCGCGACCGGGCCCTGGCGGAGTGGGACCGCTGGGGCCTCCTCGGCGCGGAGGTCGTCCGGCACCACCCCGACTTCCCCGAGCCGTTGATCGCGGAGCTCGACACGACGAAGGGCTGCGTCCGCTACGTGAACGGCGGATGCAGCTTCTGCATTGAGCCGCAGTACGGGATCACGAAGTTCCGGCCCCTGGACGGCATCCTCGCGGAGGTTCGGCGGCTCGCGGAGCTCGGCGTCGTGAACTTCCGCCTGGGCGGCCAGGCGGACTTCTTCAGCTACCAGGCCTTGGGTCTGGGCAGCTCCCCCACGCCCCAGATCAACGTCCCCGCGCTCGCTGCCCTGCTCCGCGGCATCCGCGAGGAGGCGCCCCGCCTCCGGATCCTACACACGGACAACGGCGATCCCGCCATGATGGTGGCCCACCCCGACGAGGCCACGGACGGGCTGCGTCTCCTGGTCCGCTACACCTCGCCGGGCAACCTGTTGTCCTTCGGGCTCGAGTCCGCGGATCCCGCGGTCACGGAGGCGAACAACCTGAACATCGATGCGGACGGCTGCCTCGAGGCCATCCGCATGGTGAACGGGGTCGGACGAGAGCGAGGCGAGAACGGCATGCCGCGCCTCCTCCCTGGACTCAACTTCGTCGCGGGACTCACCGGGGAGACGAGGAAGACCTTCGACCTCAATCGCGCGTTTCTCCGCCGCCTGCTCGAGGAAGATCTCTGGGTCCGGCGCGTGAACCTGCGGCAGGTGCGCCCGGTCCGCCAGGAGTTCGAGCCCACGGGCCTTCACGCGGAGTTCCGGCGGTTCAAGGAGTCCGTGCGGACGGGATTCGACCACGAGATGCTGCGTCGCGTTGTGCCCGAGGGGACCGTGCTGACCCGCGTGTTCCTGGAACTCCGACAGGGCCACGTGACGTACGGCCGGCAGATCGGCACGTATCCAATCCTCGTCGGCCTCCCGTACCCCGTGCCGCTGAATCGGTTCGTCGACGTCCGCGTGGTGAGCCACGGGCATCGCTCCCTGACGGGGGTCGAGTACCCGCTTGACGTGAACGCGGCCCCGCTCGCCGCGCTCTCCTCCCTCCCGGGGATCGGCGCGAAGCGGGCCGCACGGATCGTCCGAGCGCGTCCCTTCCCGTCCTTTCCCGCCTTCGCCGCCTCCCTGGACGACGCGGCGGCCGCGGAGCGCGTGGCGCCGTTCCTCCGGTTCGCATCGTGAAGACTCGGTCGGGGGCCTCCGCGCGCGCCCGCGCGCCGGGAGCGGAATCAACCTTGTTTAAGGTTGATTTTCTGGGCCAACCTTTTGGACTGCGCCGGTCTTCCCCTTCCGTCCATGGCCACCCCGAGGCAGCACAAGGAGCACGCGCCCGCCTCCGTGAAGTGCGGCGTCGTCACGAGCTCGGACAGTCGAACCCCCGACACGGACGAGTCGGGCAAGCTGATCAAGGACCTGCTCCTGAAGAAGGGCCACACGGTCCTCTTCTACGCGGTGGTCAAGGACGAGCCCAAGGCCCTCGCGGACGCGGTGGAGCAGGCATCCTGGACGTGCGACGCGATCATCACGAACGGCGGCACGGGCGTCGCGCGCCGCGACGTGACGATCCCCACCCTGGCACCCCTGTTCGAGCGCACCCTCCCTGGATTCGGCGAGCTCTTCCGCCGCCTCTCCTACGAGACGATCGGCAGCGCGGCCTGGCGCTCCGGGGCCACCGCAGGCGTGTACCACGGCCGCATCGTCTTCTGCCTCCCGGGCTCGCCGGACGCGTGCCGCCTGGCCATGGAGAAGCTCATCCTCCCCGAGCTCCCCCACGTCGTGGGGGTGATGGGCCGATGAACCGCGAGACCGTCCATCGAGGCCACGGGCCGGACGAGCACCCGAGCCGAGGCATGCGGCCCCTCAAGGCCCTGATTCCCTTGGACGAAGCGCTCACCCTGTGCCTAGGCCTCGCCGCCCCCCTCGAGCGGCGGGAGACCGTGGGTCTCCTCGACTCGCTCCGACGCGTGAACGCGGAGGACGTGCGCGCCCCGATCGACGTGCCGCTGGCGGACCGCGCGGCCATGGACGGCTACGCGGTCGTCGCCCGGGAGACCTTCCGCGCGGGGAAGTTCAAGCCCGTCGTGGTCCGCATCCAGGAGACCCTGTATGCGGACGGCGTGCCCAGGAAGCGCGTGGCCAAGGGACGCACCACGGAGGTCGCCACGGGCGCGACCCTGCCTCCCGGGGCGGACGCGGTCGTCATGGTCGAGGACACGGAACGCGAAAGGGACGTCGTCAAGGTGTACCGCCCCGTGCATCCCCGGGAGAACGTCTCGGGGCAGGGGGAGGACATCCGCAAAGGCTCCCGCGTCGTCGCCGCGGGGGAGTGGCTCACGCCCGCGAAGGTGGGCGCGCTCGCGGCGATCGGCCGGGACCGCGTCGCCGTGTTCGCGAAGCCGCGGGTCGCCATCCTGACCACGGGGGACGAGGTCGTGCCGCCCGGGAAGCCGATCCGGCCGGGCCAGGTGTACGACATCAACGCGAACACGATGTCCTGCGTGGTCCGGGAGAACGGCGGCGAGCCCGTGCTCCTCGGGCGGGTCGGCGACCGCCTCGAGGCGCTCCGCGACGCCCTCGGTCGGGCGGTGGCGGAGGACCTCGTCGTCTTCAGCGGGGGGTCCAGCGTGGGCGCGAAGGACATGATCATCGACGTCCTGCGCTCCATGGGCGAGCTCCTGTTCCATGGCGTCGCCGTGAAGCCGGGCAAGCCGACGGTCCTGGGACGCGTGGACGGCAAGCCGGTCCTCGGGATGCCCGGCTACCCGACGTCGTGCCTGAGCAACTGCTACCTCATGCTCGCGCCCATGCTGCGGCGGATGGCGCGCCTCCCGCCTCCCGTCAAGCGCGTCGTCGAGGCGCCGCTGGCCAAGCGGCTCACGAGCGCACTCGGCCGGGTGGAGTTCCACACCGTGTGCCTCGTCGGCGGAGAGGCCGTGCCGGCCTACAAGGAGAGCGGCGCGATCACCTCGATGGCCCACGCGGACGGGTACATCGAGATTCCCGCGAATGTGGACCTCCTGGAGAAGGGAGAGACGGTCCGCGTCACCCTGTTTTGAGCCGGTCGCGTAATCCTTATACGGGTGGCCCGACTCGCGGACTTCCCATGGCCCTCGTCGAGCGCGCCGCACCTCCGGACCGCCCCGACGTCGAACGCCTAATCGCCGCGTACCACGCCTCGGAAGGGGTGAAGCCCCGGCCCGAGCGGATCTCGTGGGCCGTGGACCAGATCCTCCGAAACCGGGTCGGCGGCTTGCTCCTCGTCGCGCGGGAGAAGCGGATCGTCGTTGGTGTCGCGCTCGCCGTGTACCAGACGTCCGCGGAGCTCGGCCGGCTCCTCGTGGTCAACGACTTCTTCGTCGAGCCGGCCCTGCGGCGCAAGGGCATTGGGCGGGCCTTGGCCACGAAGATCCTGGAGGAGGCAAAGGCGATGCACATCGACCAGATCGACCTCGAGGTCCTTCCCACGAACACGCCGGCGGCCGCGTTCTGGAAGTCCCTGGGGTTCCGGAACACGGGACGGACGATCTACAGCCGCGAGTTCGCCTAGCGACCGTGGACGACGGTCCGGTGCGCCTGGAACACTCCCTGCCCGAACTCCTTCCCGCAGTCCGGGCAGCGCACGCGGGGCCGGGAGCGGTTCGGGTCCTGGCGGCCCAACGCCCCGAGCAGCTCCCCCATCTCGAAGGCGATGCCTTCGGACTCCGCCTCGGATCCGTGGAAGCTCGCGATGGCGTTCTCCCGGAGGAAGTCCACGTGGAGGTCGATCTCCGCGCCCTTCGGCACGGTCTCCAGACCGTGCGTCTCGAGGCGCATGTGGAAGCGGCGGCCTCGGTGGAGCGACTTGAACGCGACCACGTCGAACGGCTCGCGCTTCACGAGATACCCCAGGGTGAGGCACGCGGCCTCGATCGCGTGGAGGGTCATCCTCCGCGGCAAGGAGGCTTTCATGGGCCGCTCCCTACTCCGAGTAGGTGACGCGGACGGGGACGATCGCGTACCCGAGGGGGCAGTCGAGCTCTTTGCCGACGTCCTGCACGCGGATGCGCTGACCCGGGTCGATGCCCACGGGGTGGCAGAGGCGGTAGTTCGGACACGCCGCGTTGGAACAGACGAGCGGCTCGTACCCGACGATGGCGCCCTCCACGGCCCCGCGGACGGGGAGGCTGCACGCGGGCGGCGCGGCCTCGACCTCGACGACCCGGACGCGCTCCTCGTTCAGAAGACAGGGATGGGTCACGTCGCGCGCCCGGAGGATTCGGTACCGCCGCCCGACCTCCTGGTTCAGGCACGCGGCCTTCACGCGGCACGCGCGGCACTCGGGTTGCGGCCCCCGGTACACGAATTCGTGGCCCTCGACCGCCTGACGCTCCCCCACCAGGGTGATCTGGGCCACTCGGCTCCCCGACGTTGCCAAAGCTCCGGTCCGTCTTAAGGCCACCGCCCCTCGGCGCCCGCGGCACCCGGGACGGCATCTTCATCTAGGCGGCGCCGCATCGGCCCTTCGGTCCAGTGGACCAGGAGGTTCCCGGCGATGATGTCCGAGTTGGTTTTCCGAGCCGCGCCGGGAGCCTTGTGAGTCCGTCCTCGGCCCTCCGGCGTTCGTGCGCTTGCGATGCGAACGCTGTCCTCATCGATCCTGAGAGTCGAAGATGCCCAACCAACCCTACCTGGACGCGAGTGTCCAGTGGCGCATCAAGGCGGGAACGCTCGACCTGCACGAGCCCGGATACCGCTCGACCGCGGAGGCCATCCTCTCCTCGGGCCTCGCGACGGAGGTCGTGGGCCTGATCAGCGCGGGCAAGGAGGCCGACGTCTACCTCGGCCGGTACCACGGAGCGTCGCTCGCGATCAAGGTCTACCGCCTGTACCGGACGTCCCATCGCGGGGGCGGGCCGATCAAGGCGGATTCGATGGGCTGGCGCGCGGCGCACGAGTTCGAGATCACCCGCCAGGCGTGGAAAGGAGGCGCGCGCGTGCCCGCGCCGGCCCGACGCGTCGAGAACATGTTCTCCATGCGCTACCTCGGCGACGACGACGGCCCGGCGCCGCGGCTCCATGACATCCGGCTGGACGATCCCGAGTCCTTCTTGGCCGCGGTGCTCGGGGGCGTGGAGGCGCTCGCGCGTGCGGGCGTAGTCCACGGGGACCTGAGCGCCTTCAACGTCCTCGTCCACGACCGCGTGCCCTGGTTCATCGACTTCAGCGAGGCGTTCCGGATCGATCGGACCGGCACCTCGTCGTGGATGAGGCTCACAGAAGCCACGGAGGCCCTGCGCCGCGGCGTGAACGCGCTCGCGGGGTATTTCCGGAAATACGGGATTGGGGTGGATCCCGAGCCGCTGATTGCGCGAGCCGTGACCGCGCACGACAGGTTCGGCGTGCTCAAATGACCTTCGTGATGCGGGCGAGCCGCTCCGCCGCCTCTTCCGTGAGCCCCGTGTCCCCGAGGATCGTGTAGCGCTCCTTCGCGATCTCGTGTGCATGGACAAGCGCCTGGACGAGCTCATCGTCCGTCACGCCGAGCGCGTGCGCAGTCGTCGGGGCGCCGATGGCCAGAAGGGCATCCCGTACCTCCCCCCAGTTCCCCGCGTGGAGGTACATCATCATGATCGTGCCCACGCCGCACTGCTCCCCGTGGAGCGCGGGCTTCTTCGCGATCCGGTCCAGGGCATGGGAGAACTTGTGCTCGCTTCCAGACGCGGGCCGCGAGGATCCCGCAATGGACATCGCCACGCCGCTGGATACGAGCGCCTTGCACACGAACCACGCGCTCTCCTCGAGGCGCGGCTTGATCGTCGCCGCGTTCTCGATTACGAGGCGTGCCGCGAGCTCGCTGAGCGCCGCCGCGTACGAGGAATAGTACTCGTTCCTCAGGTTCCGCGCGAGGGCCCAGTCCTTGACCGCGGTCAGGTTGGAGATGATGTCCCCGCAGCCTGCGGCCATGAGCCGGAACGGCGACTCCGCGATGATTCCCGTGTCCATGATCACCGCGATGGGCGTCTGTGCGGCGAGGCTCACCTTCTCGCCGCCCTTCGTGATTGACGCCCGTGCGGACACGACGCCGTCGTGGCTCGCGGCCGTGGGCACGCTGACGAACGGCACGCCCGCGTAGAACGAGGCGCACTTGGCCACGTCGATCGGTCGGCCGCCTCCGACGCCCAGGGCGAAGTCGAAGGCCCCCTTGCGGATGCGGTCTTCTGCACCCCGGACCTCCTCCATGGTCGCGTCGGGGATCAGGTACTCGGTCGCCTTGATCCGCTTCTTTGCCAGGGAGTCGACCACGGTCACGCCCGCGACCTTCATCGTGATCTCGTCGGCCACGAGGAGCGCTTTGCGCCCGAGCTTCAGCGACGAGCAGACCTCGCCCGTCTGCAGGATGCCCTCATGGCCCACCACGACGTTCCGCGGCAGCTCCATGGCCTTGGACTTGGAGAAGGACTCCACATCGAAGGTGGTCACGGTCGCCCTGAGGCGGGACCAAGGGGATGACGCTACTTAAAACTGAGTCTGCGGCCCTCGGGATGCTCTCAACCCGGAGGGCCGCCGCGGAACCTTTAAGCGAGCCCTCCCGGATGGAAGCCCGCCATGCCCCCCTCCCCGACCCAGGACCCGGCGCGCGGTGCGTCGGAGTTCCGCCGGGGGAACGCGCTGTGCGATTCCCGGCGGTACGCGGAGGCGGTCGAGGCGTACGATCGAGCCCTCGACCTCGGCTACGTCGACCCGGTCCTCTGGAACAACCGGGGCGTGGCGCTCGACGGGCTCGGGCGCGGGGACGAGGCCGTCGCCTCGTACCGGGACGCGCTGCTCCGGAACGCGGACTACGAGGTCGCCTGGCACAACCTGGGGAACACGCAGGCCCGTCTCGGCCGGTTCGAAGATGCCCTGGGCTCCTACGACCGCGCGCTCGCCCTCCGCCCGGACGACGCCGGCGTCGTCTTCGACAAGGCGGCGGCGCTCGCCCGACTCGGCCGGGCGAAGCCCGCCTTGGCCCTCCAGGACGACTTCCTGCGGGAGCATCCCAAGGACGCAAGGGCGTGGCTGCGGAAGGGCCGCTTGCTCCTGGATCTGGATCGGCCCGAGGAGGCCGCCGAGGCCCTCGAGGCCGCCGCCGGCCTCCGGTCGGCGGACGCAGAGACGTGGTCCGCCCTGGGGGACGCGCGCTTCGCCCTGGAGCGATACGAAGAGGCCGTCGAGGCGTACGACCGCGCCCTCGCGCTCAACACGGCGGACGCAGCCACCTGGAACAACAAGGGGTTCACGTTCTTCATGCTCGGGATTCACGACGAGGCGCTGCGGTCCTACGACCGGGCGATCGCCATCGACCCGGGCTACAAGGCGGCCTGGTACAACAAGGGCTACACGCTCCATGCGATCGACCGGCTCGAGGAGGCGGTCGCTTGCTACCGGCGCGCGCTCGAGGTGGATGCGCAGGACGAAGTCCTGTGGAACAACCTGGGGAACGCCCTGTACAACCTGGGCCGGTACGAGGAGTCCGTCCCCTACTTCGAGAAGGCGATCGCCGTCAACCCGAAGTACGAGATCGCGTGGAACAACATCGGGAACGCGCTCAACAAGCTGGGGAAATGGGAGGAGTCCCTGGCGTACCACGACAAGTCCCTGGAGCTCCGGCCCGACTTCGACTACGCGCTCTACGCGAAGGGGGAGAGCCTCCACAAGCTGGGCCGCGACGAAGAGGGGCTCGAGCTGATCACCCAGAGCCTCGAGCTGAACCCGAACTACGACCACGCCTGGATGGCCAAGGCGGAGGTCCTGCACGCCCTAGGCCGCTTCGAGGAATGTCGGGACGCGCTCAACAACGCGCTCATCCTGAACCCCGGGTACGAGGACGCGTGGATCTTTCGCGGCCGGGTTCTCGAGGAAATCGGCAACCCCCTGGAGGCCGAGCGCTGCTACGACGAGGCCCTCCGGTGCATGGACGCGGGGATCGCGATCGAGCCTTCGGACGCAGCCCTGGCGCTCCGGAAAGCCCGCCTGCTCGACGAGCTCCAACGGCCGGAGGACGCCCTCGAGGCGTTCGCCGTAGCGGCGTCCCGGGCCCGGGACGCCGAGGCCCACGCCGCCCTCGCCGACGCGCTGCTCCGAGCGGACCGCGCCGCGGACGCGCTCGCGCCCGCCGAGGAGGCCTGCCGGAAGTTCCCCGAGGATGCCCGCGGCTGGCACGCCGCGGGGCGGGTCTGGCTCGCCCGGCGAAGCCCGGACCGCGCCCTCCCCCTCCTCGAGAAGGCGAGCGCCCTCCGCGACGATCCCGAGGTTCGACGGGACCGCGCCCGCGCGCTCGGAGACCTGGGCCGAATCGAGGAGGCCGTGCGCGTCCTCGGGGACGTCGAGGCGGCCGATGCGATTGCGATTCTCCTCCGGGCGGATTACCTCCAGGCCCTCGGCCGGACCGAGGCGGCGCTCACCGCCTGCGAAGCCGCGCTCCGCGCGGACCCCGCGATTCGGGACGTGGCCTACCATCGCAAAGGCACGTTCCTCATGGCGGCGGGGCGGCCCAAGGAGGCCGCCGCGGCGTTCGACGCGGCGCTTGGGCTGAACCCCGAGGACGCGGAGTACTGGTGCGATGCGGCGGTCGCGTGGCGGTCGTGCGGTCAGGAGGCCAAGGCCCAGCGTCTTCTCGCGCGGGCCCTGGACCTGGACCCGCGCCTGGAGCGGGCCCAGCGCTTGCGGGACCTCACGACCGCGTCCCCATGACGGATTTTTATTCCTGTCTCCGAATGGAAGAACGCGTGACCCGGCTCGGGAAGGGTTATCTCCCCGAGGACCATGAGGGCGTTCCGTGCCCCTCCGGGTCCGCCGCCGCACCCGACTCCGCCGCCGGGAGGTGGAGGCCTGGTTCCGCCGGCTTTCCGAGGAGTTCGGCATGGCGATGCCCTCCGGGGAGGTCGCCATCGACGAGGCGGAGGCGGGCGAGCTGCGGGTTCTCCTCCGGGAGGACGAGGCGATTGCCCTGATCCTCGGTGAGGCCATCGCGCCGACCGTGCGGGGCCTGCTCGCCTTCCCGGCGGAGAAGCGGCACGTGACCGTGGACATGGGGGCGGTCCCGTTCGTCTACAACGGCGCGGACGTCATGGCCCCCGGGATCGTGGACGCCGACTTGGGCATCCGGGAAGGCGACTACGTCTGGGTGCGCGACGAGAAGAACCGCCGTCCCCTGGCCGTGGGCCGCGCGATCATGGACGGCCCGACCATGGTCCGGGAGGAACGCGGCAAGGCCGTCGAGACGGTCCACCATGTGGGGGACGATCTGTGGCGGCTGGGAGAGGAGGAGCCCTGAGGTGGTCGCCCTCCGCGCGATCCTCTTCGACGTCGACGGTACCCTCCTCGACACCCGGGACGCCTGGGTCGCCGCCTTCGACGCCGGTCTCGCGGCCGTCGGGTCGCACGCCATGGCGGGTCGCGAGGGCGCGCGTTGGATCGGGACGCCGATCGAGACGATCTACACGGAGCGGTGCGGGCTCTCGGGGGACACCCTGCGGGACGCCGTCCGGGAGTTCCAGCGGAGCGAGGCGGACTCCCTTCGGCTTGGGGTCCGGGCCTATCCCGGGATCCCGGAGATGGTCGCCTCCCTGCGGCGCTGGTCGTTGGGGACCCTCACGAACAAACGCACGGATACGACCCGCGAGGCCCTGCGTCTGGCCGGGTTCCTCGACGCGTTCGTCCTCGTCCTCGGCGGGGACTCCGTGCGGCGCAAGAAGCCCGCCCCCGATCCCGTCCTCCAAGCCGCCGCGTCGCTCCGGGTGCCCGTCGCCGCCTGCGCGGTCGTCGGCGACACGGAGAACGACGTGCGGGCCGGGCGTGAGGCGGGCGCGGTGACGGTCGGGGTCACGTGGGGCTACGGGTCCCGGGCGCGCCTTGAGGAGGCCGGGGTGGGCTATCTCATCGAGACGCCGGCCGCCCTCCCGCCGCTCGTGCGGGCGCTCACGCCCAGTACGGGGACTTGAGGTACTTGTAGACGGACATGACCGCGGTCACGGCCTCCCCGCACGCCGTGACGATTCGCTTGTCCTTCCCCGGGTACGAGACGATGTCGCCGCAGGCGTACACGCCCGGGACGGAGGTGGACATGTCCGCCTTCACCTTGATGAGCTGCTCGCCCTCGAGGGCGATTCCCCACCTCGGGAGGGGCGTGACCCTCGGCTCGAAGCCGATGTTGATCAGCACGGAGTCGATTTCGAGGACCGTCTTCTTCAGGGTCCGGTTGTCGTAGATGACCGCTCGCTCCACCCGGCCGTCGCCCTCGATGGACGTGAGCTCCGCGTTGAACATGACCTCGACGGGGACCTTGCGGAGTGCCTCCACGTTCTTCTCCATCGCGCGGAACTCGCCCCGGCGGTGGACCACGGTGACCCCCTTCGCCGACGCGACGATCTCGAGGGCGTACTCGAGCGCGCTGTCCCCGCCGCCGACGATCAGGACGCGCCGCCCCCGGAACTCGTGGCGGTCCTGGACCTGGTACGTGACGCCCTTGCCCTCGAACTCCGCCTCGCCGGGGATGTCCAAGCGCTTGGGCTCGAACAGCCCCATGCCCAGCGCGAGGATGACCGCCCGCGCCTCGTACCCCGCGCCCTGGCGGGTCGTGAGCCGGAAGACCTGGCCGTCCCGCTTGAGGTCCACGACCTCCCCGGCGACCATCTCGGCGCCGCTCTCGCGGGCGTGCATCGTGAACAGTTCGCCGAGCTCCCCGCCCTCGATCGCGATGTAGCTCGGATAGTCGTACACGGACTTGGTCGGGTAGAGCCAGGTGAGCTGGCCCCCCATCCCCTGGGCCTCCAGGATCAGGGTGGACAGGCTCCGGGTCCTCGCGTAAATCCCGGCGGTGAGTCCGGCAGGGCCTCCCCCTACGACGACCACGTCGTAGACCATGGCGTGGGGCGACAAAGGCCCTCCCCTTAAGAATCTTGTGACTCCGCTATTCATTCAGGCGTGGCGTGGCACGAAAGAACATAGTTATCATATAGTCATATCTATTTTTATCGCCATTCTGTCAACCCGAGCCGTCGCATTCACGATACTTTTAAATTCCCCCTCCCGGATATGCGGAACCAGAAGGGATTTGGGATGGCCTTCATCAAGAAGCCGTTCAAACGCCTCGCTGAAGGAGGCTCCGCCGCGGAGGCCGACACGTACATCGACCTGGGGGAGTTGACCTTCGAGAGCGAGGGTGGAGCGCTCGGAGAACCCGTCGAACATCTGGTCAAGGTCGCGGAAATCTACCGCTACGAGGACGTGGCGGATCTCACGACCCACGTGTACAACGGGAACATCCTGTTGATTGACTACACGAGCATGGCTAGCGACGAGCTCGCCCTGAAGCGCATCACGGCGGAACTCAAGAGCGCGATCCGGGACTGCGGCGGAGACGTCGCCGTCGTCGGCAAGAACATCATGATGGCCACGCCCGCGGGCATCAAGATCGACCGGGCGAAGATCAAGGGCAACTTCTGAGCGCGGTCAGACCCGCCGTCCCCATCGGCGCGGCCTCGCCACCTGGTAGGGCCGCGCGACGAACCCTTCTGGGCCGTAGTCGAGCACGAAGTAGTCTCGCGAGTGGTTTGTGTGCCGCATCTTCGCGATGCGGACCAGGAGCTGGACCTTGCCTTCGCCCACGCCGCTGAAGCGCAGCTCGAGAACGCCGTCCGCCAGGAAGGCGACGTCGTGATCCACCCCGGGTCGGACCGGGTCCTGCTCCCCGATTACGAAGGACGTGGCTCCGAGCCCTCGCAGGAAGTGGAACAGGTGGAAGAGCTCCCGTCGGACGTCCTCGATGTGCGTGAGCGCGGCCAGGGCGTCCAAGGAATCGATCACCACGATGCCGAGGGGATCGCGCTCCCGACGCCGGCTCAGGTAGTCCTCCAGGACCCGGACCCAGTCGCGGATCTCCTCCGCGCCCGCGTAGTCGAGCCGGAGGCGGCTGATGTCCACGACGAAGTCCTCCGCGTCCCCGAGGCCGAGGCGTCGCATGGTCTGAACGATGGAGTCGCGGCTCTCCTCGATGGTGACGAACACGCCGCGGGCCCCCGCGGCGCGGTTCCGGATCAGGGTGTAGAGGGCCAAGGAGGTCTTCATCGAGCCTCCGGGTCCGACGATGCCGATGACGTGGCCGCGCGGCACGCCGCCCTGCAGGGCGTCGTCGAGCCCCCGGACGTAGGTCGGGATTCGCACGTCCTCGTCCTTCGTGCGGGCCGCGAGGGCCGCGACCTGTTCCCGGAGACGGCGCACCTCATCCCGCAGGCTGCGGATCTCGGACTCCGTGCCGCCCTCGGGCGCGGCGCTCCCCCGCTCCGGAGCCCCCACGCTGTCCGCGCCCGGCCCGTCCCCGTCCTGCATCATCCGACGGCCCCGGCATGGCTCCGACTCGCTTTACCCTTTGGCCGCGTCGTCGTCCGCCGCCGCCGGGGGCGGCGTGAGAATCAGACCGGGCTCCGTCCGACGGAATGCTTATATAGCCCGCAGCCCACGTAGTAACCCTTCGGGGCGACCCATGTCTGTGAAGGCGAAGCCTGAGCGGGGGCCAGCGGGCACGATCACCGTGGATGATCTCACCCGCGCGATCAAGAACTCGATCGACCGCACGGGGATGAAGGAGGAGGAGGCCCGCGCCATGGCCACCCACGTCCTCAACTTCTTCGGGTATTCCGAGCGGATCATCGACAACGTCCTCGAACCGGAGGACCGGGACGCGTTCTACATGCTCGAGGACTCGGGCATCCTCACAACCGAGCGGGAGGAGACCACCCTCTACGATGGCCGAGAGTGGCGCATCCACTACTGGATGTTCCGCAAGGAGCGCATCTACGACCTCGCGGAGGCCCAGCGCGCGAAGGAAGAGGCCGCGGCGGGGCAGACCGTGTACGACGACGTGCCCGAGGACTTCTGGGCGACCCGCCGCGAGAAGCCGGCCGAGCCCCCCAAGTAATCCGCGGTCTCAACCGAACGCGAGCTGCAACGTGCCGCCGCTGTGACGCACGAGATCCACCGCGAGGGAGTGGGGCAGGTACATCCGCCCGCCTCGGTACGGGAATGCGGGGCCGAATCCCTCCACCGCGCGCAGGGTCTTCGCCGCCAGCTCCTCGGAGACGTAGGCCGAATCCTCCAAGTCCCCCGTCGCGAGGACCGTGATGGGCAGGCGCAGGCTCTCCGTCTCCTCCCGAGTCAGCACGTCGGCGAGGCGCCGCAAGGCCGCCGGATCGAAGGGGTGGGGATCGCCCTCGCGGGTCCGGCAGACCGGTTGAGGCTCCGCGAGGAGCGTCGCGAGCGTCTTCCGCTCCACGACGAGCCCGGCGTTCATCCGGCCGAGTTCTAGGGCAATCCATCGGTCCACGGCGCCCGGCGATACCATGCGGCCGCTCCAGGGTGCTGGCGGCCGAAAAAGCCTTCGGCGCGCCCGCGAAACCTTTTTCCTGGGCTCCCTCCATCGGCCCCGCCGGAGGAAGTTCCGTGTCCGCCCCCCTGCTCTGCACGCGCTGCGGCTACTCGAACCAGCCCGGCTACCAATTCTGCTCGAACTGCGGCGCTCCGCTCGGGGCTCCCCGGGCCATGCCGGGGGCGGCGCCCGCGCCGGTGTACGCGGTCGGACCCGGTTATCCCTCGCCGGGATACTACCCATCCCCGGTGGACTACGAGCGGACGAAGCAGGTGGACCGCACGAAGACGGGGGTCCTGCTTCTCCTGATCGGCACGCTCCTCTCCTGGATTCCGTTCGGCATCTCGATCATCGGGTACCTCATGCTCTTCATCGGCGCCATCCTCGTGATCCTGGGGCGCAAGGCGTTCGGTGAGCCCCACCCGAGGAACGTCCTGTTCTCCATCGTCCTGTTCATCGTCGGCTGCGTCGTCTTCCTCGGCGTCGTGATCGTCGCCGCGATCTCGAGCATCGCGGGCACCCTGGGTCCCGGGGGCACCGTGACGATCACGCCCTCCTTCGAGGCCGCGTCGTTCTCCGCCACACTGCTCGGGCTCATCGTCTTCGCGATCGTCGTCGGCATTGCCGAAGTCCTGTTCACGTACGCCCTCCAGATCCAGACGGGTCGGCTCCTCCTGTGGGCCGCGTACGGCGCGAGCATCGTCCTGGCGATCCTGGTCTATCTCATCGCGGCCCCGGTCGCGGCCACCGTGGTGACGAGCGCGGACTACGACGCGGTCGTGGCCTTGGCTTCGGGCTACCAGCTGCTCAACGTGATCCCGGTCGCCCTGTTCGCGGCGGCGGACTACCTGGCCTGGTCCCGAATCAACCGGGGCGAGATCCCGAAGGCCGCCGGCCCGGGCGTGCCGCCCATGCCGTCGCCGTACGCGGGCATGCCTCCCCAGGCGCCCCCGACGGGCCCCGCACCTCCGCTGAATCCCCAGTGAGAATGGGTACGCGGCCGGGGAGGTGCCCCCCGTCACTTCTTCTTGGAGAGGATGTGGGTCACGAAGAACTTCTCGCCGTCGTGGTTTAGGGCGAGCGCGGTGTGATCGTGGTTCATCCAGCGCATCTTGACGCACCGAAGGCGCAGCTGGACGTCGGTCTCCCCGACCTCGACCTGCCGCAGCTGGAGGATCCCGTCGGCCAGGAAGTCCTCCCCCCACTGGGCGAGTCGCTGGGCGCCGAACGGGGTCTCCGTGATCACGAAGGTCGTGAGTTCGAGGTCCTTGAGCCCGGTCAGGAAGTGGAACATCTCCCGCCGCGGGTTCTTCATCTCCGTCAACGCGTAGAGCGCGTCCAGGCTGTCGAGGGCCAGGACCTCGTAGTGGGTCGAGTTCACGGCCTCCTTGACGAGCTCCAGGAGGATCGTGATCCAATCCTTCGAGGCCTCGGACCGTTCCATCCCCCGCCGCAGCTGTCCCAGGTCTAGGATGTACACGTGCGACTCGTCGAGCTGCTTCATGCCCATCCGGGCGGCTCCCGCGCGGAGGCCGTCCGCCGCCTGCTCGAGGCTCACGTACAGGGACCGCGTGCCGTTCAGGCGGGCGTTCTCGTGCATCATCCACAGGATCAGGGAGGTCTTCATCGTCCCGGGCGTGCCCGCGACGAGGATCGTGCTCCCTTTGGGGATCCCGCCGCCCAGAGACCGGTCGAGACCTTCGACATAGGAGCGAAAAAGGGGCAGCTCGGGATCCATGACCCTCCGAGGACGCGGGGCGCGTTATAAAGGGATGGTGCCTTAGTTATCGGCGTCGATAGCGTCGGGATTCATGGAGGGAATGCTTTTGTAGCGAGAGGGCCTTGCGCCCTCCTGGAAAGGGATGGGTAGACGGGACGAGGCTGCCCTTCGGCTGCTCCGGTGGGAGCTCGAGGGCCGCGGCGACCAAGTCATGGAGGCCATGCTACGCCACCCCGACAAGAATCTGTCCGACGCCGTCGACCTGATTGAGCAGGAGGTGCCGAGCCTGTCCCCCCACGAACCGGGTCCCCGCATGTCCGCGCCGGAGCCGCCCCGCCCGCGTCCGACCACGGAGCTCGACGCCTTGGACCAGGAGTTCCAGACGTTCCGCCATCTCCTGGCGCCGCGCGAGGCGAAGGAGTTCGAGGTCCAGCTCCGAGAGCTCACGAAGACGCGGGACCGGGAGGGGATCACGGCGCTCCGGCGCCGCCTCCGGGCCCTCTCCCTCCAGGCGACGTTCTGGTCCGACCTCGCCGCGAGGGAGACGGAATCGAACGCGATCGCGCTCCTCATCCTGCGCCGCGGCCACGGGGTGATCGCGAAGGCGGGCGAGACCGCCTACCTGGACCAGCCCGACGTGGCCGAGGCGGTCCGCCGCGAGACGGGGCGCCCCGCCCGCGGCACGTACGTGATGCACTTGCCCGTGGGCCGTCTCGTCGTCATGACCGGGGAGACGATCGCGCTCGTCGCCCTGTTCCGCCGTGCGCCCGGCAGGGACGTGGTCTCCGTCCTCACGAAGACCGTGGAGGCGATCGAGGAGAACAAGGCCGCGGCCGCGCGCACGTTCGGAAACGAGCCGCTCGCCGCGCGGTACGCGGACGCGCTCCTGAAGCTCCTCACGAAGACGTCACTTTGAGATCACGCGCGTGATTTGGAACCGGTCCGTCGCGCGGACCAGGGCGAAGTCCCCGTGCTCGTGCTTGGAGCGCCGCATCTTCACGCATCGGATGCGCAGCTGGACGTCCGTCTCGCCGATCGGCGCCTGCTTGAGATGGAGGATCCCGTCCGCCAGGAACTCCTCGTCGTACCGCCCGTACGCGCCCTTGGAGCCGCTGGGGATCTCCGTGATCAGGAAGGAGGTGGCCCCGAGCCCGCGCAGGAAGCCGAAGAAGTGGAACAGCTCCCGCCGCGGGTTCTCGAGATGGCTCAGGCTGTAGAGCGCCTCCAGGCTGTCGATCGCGATCAGGTCGAAGTTGTTCACCCGCACCCGCTGCTCGATGTACTTCTGGAGCACGTCGAGCCAGTTCTTGGAGAGCTCCTCCTCCTTGTGCTCGAGGCGGATGCGCCCGATGTCCAGGATGTACAGCTCGATGTCGTCCAGGGCCGTCATGCCCAGGTCCGCCATGGAGGCCCGGAGGTCCTCCTGACCCTCCTCCAGGGAGAGGTAGAGGGCGCGGGAGCCCGCCTTCGCGTTGTGGTACAGGATGGAGAAGGTGAGCGCCGTCTTCATCGTGCCCGGGGTCCCGGCCACAAGGACGACGGAACCCCGCGGGATGCCGCCTCCGAGGGCCTCGTCCAGCCCCTCGACGTACGTCTGCACGCGGTCCATGATCGACGTGCGAACGAGCCCGGTTTCGCTATAAAGGACTGGTGCGGAAATTATCACTCTCGGAACCACGCTCCGAGCTTCTTCCTTCCGCGCGTCGGGGAAGGTCTATGGCAGACCGTGTCTTGGTCCGGGGTGTGGCCCCCGGCCGCGGCAACTCTCCCCTGCATCCCGCACGGACCGTTCACCTCGTCCGCATGACCGACGCGGAGCGCGACGAAGCGCTGCGGCAGGAGGCCGAGGAGTACGGGGCGGCGAAGGCCCGCGCGGGCTTCTGGCCGCGGGAAGGGTGCACAGATCGGGCACGCGAGGAGATCGCGGGCCTCCTGGGATCCGATCCCGCGAGCCGCGGCCACGCCTTCTTCGTGGGGGTGGACGGCGCGGGCCGACGGGTGGGATGGGTCTGGTACGGACCTGTGCCCGGATCCGGAACCGCCGCCGGCAAGAGATGGCTCTTCCAGATCGCGGTCGATGAGCCGCTCCGGGGGAACGGCTACGGCCGCGGGCTCCTCGAGGCCGTGGAGCGCCGCCTCGCCGAGGAGGGGATGCACGAGCTCTCGCTCAACGTGTTCCGCTGGAACACGACGGCGGTGGGGCTGTACGAGCGCTCCGGGTACGAGGTCGTGTCCCAGGCCGCGGGCAATCTCGAGATGCGCAAACGCCTCTCCCGCGCCTGATGCGCGGCGCGACGAGCGGTGGGTTAAAGGGAGGGACTCCGTTCGCCGCAGGGATGGCCCTTGAGGCGATCCCCCAGGCCCTCTGGTTCTTCCTCCCGGCCTTCCTCGCGAACCCGGCGGCCGTGCTCTGGGGCGGCGGCACGCCCATGGACTTCGGCAAGACGCTGGGGGATGGGGAGCGCGTCCTGGGAGATGGGAAGACGTGGCGGGGCCTCGTGGGCGGCACGCTGAGCGGAGCTCTCCTCGGCCTCCTGTTGTACCTCCCGTTCGGGCTCCTCGCGCCTGCGTCCACGTGGTCGTTCGGACTGCCGCAGACCGACCTCGCCACGGCGGCCGTGACCGCGTGCCTCGCCTCCGCCACGCTCGCCCTCGGGGCGCTCCTCGGCGACGTGGCCGCCGCGTTCCTCAAGCGGCGGATGCACAAGCCACGTGGCGCGAAGGCGCCGGGGCTCGACCAGTATGACTTCGTGCTCGGCGCGCTGCTCGCGAGCCTGCTCGTGGCGGGCTGGTCCGTGCCGCGGTTCTTCTCGGACGACGCCTGGTACGGGCTGCTCGCCATCATCCTTATCACGCCCGCGCTGCATCGCGGCGTGAACATCGTCGGGTACCGCATGGGGAAGAAGCATGAGCCCTGGTGACTTCACTCACCTAGGACTTCGTCCCTTGTGTACAGCGACTCAAACTTGATTCCGCGCTTCTCGATGGTTTCTCGTGCGCCCTCTAGACGGTCGACGACAGACACGACCTTCAACACCTTGACGCCCTTGGCAAGCACCGCGTCAATGGCCTGTAAGACAGACTTACCGGTAGTCGTGACATCGTCGACGATGACAACGCGATCGGCAGGCTCAAGAGTTCCGCTAACTACACCGCCAAGGCCGTGAGTCTTCTCCTCTCGCCTTACCCAAAAGGCGCGGATTCGTCTCGGGGGTTGAGCTCGCGTGCACAGAATCACGATGGCCGTGGAAATCGGGATTGCGCCCATCGCCAGACCGCCAACTGCTGT
>DASQGG010000007.1 GCA_035632695.1 Thermoplasmata archaeon | reverse complement strand
ACAGTCCGCCGGAATCCTGGACCACCCACGGATACGCAACGATCGCGGCGTCCCACGAGCCCGTTGGTCCGAGGCCGAGCGCGAGCCCTTGCACGTTCCATGCAACACCATCCGGGGAGGTCGCATGGTAGATTTCGTCCGTGTAGCCGAGAGGACCGCTGCCCTGCATGTACAGCGCGTACCACATGTGATAGGTGGCGCCGATTTTGAGTGTTGAGGGCGTCAGTACCCCGGACAGGACCACACCCTTCTTCGTCCAATTCACGCCGTCGGGGGACGTCGCAAGGAGGATGCTGTAGCCCCCGCCGCTGACGCCCGTGTACCACATCTCATACGGGCCGTTGGCCTCGCGAAGTACGCACGGCGCGGTGAGGTACGAGGAGTCCGCACTCCCGGGCGCGCCGACATCCAAGACCATCGTCCGGTTCGATGGCCGGGCTCGGGCCGCGAGCTCGAGGCTGCCGTTGGCAGCAAGGGTGGTGTTTTGGAACGTACCGTTCGCGAAGTCGGGGCCGGAGACTACCCATGACGTCGGAGCGGATCTCACGGGGGCAGCGGCGCCGAAGAACGGGCTCGCACCGGTGGAGAGGAGTGCCGCGAACACGCCCAGAACGAGAGCCTTCAGCCACGTGACGGACCCTCCACGAGGCAAGCGTCCAATGGATCCCGGCGGCATCAACGTTGTGCTTATGGGTCCTTCTGCATCTCCCAGCCGAGCGGCGGAACCGGGGGGAACTTAGAACTCGGCCGACTTCCGGATGTTCCTCCAGTTCTGCTCGAACCAGGCGTGCACGTTCTCCAGCCCCGTCTGGAAGTCCGTCTGGGGCTCATAGTGCAGGATCCGCAGCGCCTTGTCGACCGAGGCGAGGAGGCGATTCTTCTTGTCCCAGTTCCGCCACTCCTTGAAGACGATGCCTGTCTTGTTCCCAGTCCGACCACGATATCCGGCCGAAATTCCCGAATCCAATCCGACGCGTCAACGCTGGTTCTGAGGGCCGGATCCCACGGCTTCCCGCTCGCAACCCTCATGGCCGATCGCGGTGGGCTTCTCTCCAGACTCGAAAGACAGAGCGGGGCGACGCAGCCCCGCCCTGGAAAGCGGTTCGGGGATGGCCTCAGGGCCACGTGTAGTTGGGACCCGGCCCCCAGTACCCGCAGCAGCCGCAGCCTCCGCGCATGCCGCCATGACCCCCGCCGCCCATCCCACCGCCGTAGCCGGAGCCGTAGCCGCCCTGCATGCCGCCGCCGTACCCGCCTTGCGTTCCGGTCGTCGAGGTGCGCGGGGCCGCCAGGGCCGTCGCCGCGACGATCCCCACGACGACGAGGGCAAGGACCCCAAGGGCCACCAAGACGCTCGTCTTCATGTATTTCGCCTCCGGGCCCCCTCAGGGGGTGAAACGGCCGATGAGGGCATCGTGAAACACGGTGAGAACGATTGCGAGAACCTGAAACGCAACGGGTGGAACGACCCTACCGCGCGACCTTTCCGATGATCCGGACGCGGTTCGTCATCCCGGTCCGTTCACGGACCACGATGCCCTTGCCCTCGAGCTTGTCCAAGACCCGGCTCACCTTGGCCCTCGAGAAGACGCCCAGCCCGACGAGGTCCTTCTGGCTCATCGCCCCGCCGTGCTCGCGGAGCTCCAGGTACATCTGTCGCTCATCCTCATTGAGGACCTTCATCAGGGTGAGCTCGGACACGCGCTCGTCTCCGGGTTCCGAGACCGGCTCCACGGGGGCCGGCGCAGGAGTGACGACGTCGCGGGCGGGTGCGTCCTCGGCTCGCGGAGCGGGTGCCGAAGCCGCCACGCCCGGGGGAGGCGGGACGGGCACCGTGGTGGGCTGGCGCATCCGGCCCAGGAAGAGGAAACCGAGGGCGAGGGCGAAGGCGGCGAGGGACACGAGGAGGAGGACCCACACCCACGGGTTCGTCCCGGACCTCAACGGGTACCGGCCGCCCATCATCCCCCCGTTCATCCCGCTTGGGGACGAGGTGGGCGCCGCGAGGACGACCACTGCGGCCGCGGCACCCACGACCGCAATCGCTGCGATGAGCAAGGTGAGGACCGTCCGGGAGTCGCTCCTCTCCATATGGCCTCCCTCCGTGCCGCGCTCAACGCCCCGTGCGGAGTTAAGCGTTTGGCACGTACGATACCGGCCCTGGGCACGGGAGTCCTCCGGGGCCCAGCGCCGCGCCGGCACCGGTATCCACCGCTCCCGGAACGAGACCCATCGGGATTGTTGCCACGCCCACGGAACGAGAGTACTCTCCCCGGCATCCCAAGCAAGCCATCCGAACTGGGTATGTGGTCAACGATGACGGCCGGACCGAGGAAGAGTACGGGGAGTCTCCTCCCGGTCCATGGTGCGCACCAGGAGAAGGTCCTCGTAGGCAGCGCGCATCGGAAGGGAGCGGTGCGGTGTCGAATCCTAACCTCTGGGCCACTCGCCGGAAGGTCTGCGCCGCGTGACCTTGGGGATGCGGCCATACCGGAGGACCTGCCCGAGGTCTCGGAGTCTCCGTTCCGAGATTCCATGAACGATGCGGCACACGTTTCCGTGCCGGGGATGCACGATCGTTGTCACGCGCAGGGAAGCGCATCTCTAACGGGCTTCCGAAGCCGCGGATCGCAGCCGGACGTGTCCGGTCGCACGCCGGCCGGAGGATCTGGAGGATGGACCCAAATCCCACCCGGGGGATCGACATTCGTCGACGGTTGTCGCCCTTTCGAACCGGCGCCGCGGTCCGTGGGCGACGCGAACCGCGTGGCGTCGACACCCCTTCGGGAACCCCGGATGGTTTTGGCCGTCCTCCGATGCACAATACTGTGGAATCCGACCCTTTCCGCGGCGTGCGGTGGGACGTAGGTGATAATCGTACGTGAGCGTTCTTGACCGGCCAGTCCCACATCGTTCAGATGACCCACAGGATGGGCGTCGCCGCGCCCGCCTCGGCCGTCCTTCTCCTCGTCGTCCTCACGCTCCTCGGGGCGGGAGCCTCGGCCTCCCTGTACCACGCCTTCGACGGCGTGGGCGATCCCCCGCCGAACTACCCGAGCGGCGGCAGCGGCGTCGCGATCTTCTCGGACGCGTGGGCCGCCCAGTCCTTCCGGGCGAGCGCGAACTACACCCTCGTCCGCGTGG
This sequence comes from Thermoplasmata archaeon, assembly GCA_035632695.1. Classification (NCBI taxonomy): domain Archaea; kingdom Methanobacteriati; phylum Thermoplasmatota; class Thermoplasmata; species Thermoplasmata archaeon. The sequence goes on along the minus strand of DASQGG010000007.1, from coordinate 1,914 downwards.
ACCTCTGGGCCAGAGCAACCACCTTCGCGAACGGCTCCGCGACGCTCGAGGTGCGCGCGGACGGCGCGGGCGCTCCGAACATGAACGCCGCCCCGCTGGCCTCCGCGACGACGTCCGCGCCGGCTGCCTACGGCTGGGTGCGCTTCAACGTCGCCCCGAGCGTGGCGTTGACGCAGGGAGGGACGTATTGGATCGTCCTCGAGAGCAACGCGAGCAGCGCCGGCCGCGGCTGGACCTGGTGGAACACGGGAAGCGACGCGGCCGTCGTCCCGGGCGTGGGCCTCGTCACGTCGGACGACGATTCCCCCTGGAGGGCCGCCGGGGGCGACTTCGCGGTCCGCACGTTCGGCTACGCCGAGGCGCGCATGCAGATCGGCCTGAGCGTGGACCGCAGCGGGGTGGCGGCCGGGGGCGTCGTCACGTACTCCATCTTCTTCAACAACACGGGCGGCGGGCCGGCCGTTCAGGTCTGGGTCGACGACGCGTTGCCCGCGGGCCTCACCTACCTCTCGGACAACGCCACGGCGTCCAACGGCCTGCGGTGGGCGGGCACGCGCTGGAACTTCACGAACGTGGACCCGGGCGTGCACTACTTCCTCCTGAGGGCCACCGTCGACGCGGGGGTCGCCAATCAGTCCCTCCTCGTGAACCGGGTGAGCCTCGGCTACACGGACTTCCACGGGACCGTGATGGCCAATTCGACCGCGGCGGTCACCTTGACCGTCACGGCCATGCCGGTAGGCGCTGGGGAGAACGGAGGCCTCCTTGGCTACCTCGCGTTCTTCGCGGTCGTCGTGGGGATCTTCGCCGCGGCCCTCCGCCCCCGGGGCCGGCTCGAGCAGGTCTTCCTCGTGGACAACGGCGGCACGCTCGTGGCCCACCTGTCCCGCGTTGCGGACGGCGGCATCGACCGGGACATCTTCGTCGGCATGCTGACCGCGATCCAGTCGTTCGTCCGGGACTCGTTCACGGCGGCCCAGGAGGGCGAGCTCCGGCGCTTGGACTTCGGGTCGCGGAAGATCTGCCTTCGCCGCGGCAGCCACACCTACCTGGTGGCTGTACTCCAAGGCCCAATCTCGCCGACCCTGGGTTGGAAGATGGGACGCACCCTGGCCCGCATCGAGACCACGTACGGCGAGGTCCTGGCCGCATGGACCGGCGACGTCCAGCTCGTGGAGGGGGCCACCGAGATGCTGTCGGCCGGCCTGCTCCACTGAGTCCGTGTCCTCCCATCGAGGCGCGATCAGGGCGGTTTGAGAGAAAACAAGGCTCCCAGCTGGACGCTCGAACCGGTTTCCGCACTCCCCGCCCGGCGTGCTCGGAGCAAGACTGTGGTCGGAGCCCGTTCGCTGAGGGCAGCGACCATTCTCCGAGCCATCATCGCATGACCCGGAGGGAGCGGGTGAACTCCATCGCAGGAGATATGATTCTCAAGGCCGAGGTTCCTGAGGGGTACGAAGGTGGCTCCGCCTTGGCCGCAGACCTCGTCGAGAGCCAAGCCATACTCGCGCTGATCGAGGGGGGCAGTGGGTCTGCGCGGGGGCGGCGAGACCACGCGGAAGCCGGACGCGAGTCGCGCCGCGGTTGGCCGGGACGGACGCTCCGCTCGTTCCTCGTGGGCCTGACTCGGTCGGACGCGTCGGAATGGGATTCCGATCGGTCTACTTCTTGGCCATCGCCTTCTGCAAGTGCGCGCCGATCTCCTCGGTCTCCTTGGCGAACGTGTTGTAGTCGTAGTGCTGGGCGTGGATCATCGCGCTCCAGCGGGCCGTGTAGCTCGCCAGGAACGCGATCTCCGCGAGCTCCGCCTCCGTGGCGCCCTGCATCTTCGCCGCCGCCGTGTGGAAGAACGTGCAGTACGGGCACTTGATGTTCGCCGCGACCGCGAGCCCCAACAGCTCGCGGTGCTTCGCC
>DASQGG010000006.1 GCA_035632695.1 Thermoplasmata archaeon | reverse complement strand
CACGTGCCGGCGTTCGAGGACGAGGACACGCTTTCTCGCACGCGCAAGATAGGCCGCGGCTACGAGCCCGTTGTGCCCTCCGCCGATGACCACGGCGTCGTACGTCGGTCCTCCCTGCAATTCCCTTCCTCCTCCTGAGGGCGATGCTCCATCGGTCATCGGCCGAGTGCGAACGACGGCCTTGCGCCGGGAAGCCTTCGCCTCCATATAGCGTTTTTTCTCGATGTGTCGGCATGTTCCATCCGTCCTCATGCGAACGGATCTTCGGTTCTCCGAAACGCTTATCCACGACTCCAGCCTCCGGAATTCCAGGCGCCGACGCGGCCTCGGCCTGCCCCCGGCGCCGTCGGACCGGAGGAGGTTGCGTGCTCAAGGGATCTCCCTTTCACTCGAGGACGTCCCCCCTGAATCAGAGCTGGGAGTGGCAGGCCTGGTCGGGCTACCTGTCCGCGTCCTCGTACTCGGTCGTCCCGTACATGGAGTACTACGCGATTCGCCACACGGCAGGCCTCATCGACGTGTCACCCCTCTACAAGTACCTCATTCGCGGGAAGGACGCCCTCCGCGCGCTGAACAAGATCGTCACGCGCGACTTGCGGAAGTTCGCGAGAGGCCACGTCCTGTATACGCCCTGGTGCGACGACCGGGGCAAGGTCGTGGACGACGGGACCATCTGGAACTACGGGGACGGGGGCTTCCGCCTTACGTCCGCCGAACCGAGCCTCAAGTGGATCGAGGACAACTCGGTCGGCCTCGACGTCGAGGTCGAGGACGTCTCGGAGGACATCGGGACGCTGTCGCTCCAGGGACCGAGCTCCAAAGCCATCCTCCGCGACGCCGCGGGCCCCGCGATGGACAAGCTCAAATTCTTCCGCTTCGCGGACGCGACGATCGATGGAGTGCCCGTGGAAATCTCTCGAACGGGGTACACGGGCGACCTCGGCTACGAAATCTGGGTGTCGCGGGACGGCGCGGAGAAGCTGTTCGACGCGATCATGAAGTACGGCGCTCCGCACCACATGCAGCTCGCCGGCCAGGTCGGGATGGACGTCTGCCGCATCGAGGCGGGATTTGTCCTCGCGGGCGTGGACTATGTCCACTCGCGGCACGCGCTCATCGATGCGCAGCGGTACTCGCCGTTCGAGCTCGGCCTAGACTGGACCGTTGCCATGGGGAAGGGCCCGTTTGTGGGTCGCCCCGCCTTGGCACAGGAGCTTCGGGAAGGCGTGCCCCGGAGGACGGTGGGGATCGAGATCGACTGGCCTACGGCGTCCAGGTACTTCACGGACCTGGGCCTCCCGCCGACGCCTCCCTCGGAGCCCTGGTCGTCGAAGCTGCCGCTCTACGCGGGGCTGCGGCAGGTGGGCTGGGGCACGAGCGGCTGCTGGTCTCCGACCCTGAAGAAGTACATCGGAATCGCGACCGTGCGCTCCGAATACGGCGGCCTTGGCACCCGGCTGGAGATCGAGATCGAAGTCGAGTGGGAGCGTAGACGGGCGCCTGCGGTTGTGGTTAAGCGGCCCTTCTACGACCCGCCCCATCGGAAGTCCTGACCGGGGTCCGGTCCGGACATCTCACCTCGGATGGCCGTGCGAGGCACGGCGAAGACAGTCCTCCATGACCTCGAGGGCGTGATCCAGACGGTCCTCCTCGATCGTCAAGGGAGGCTGGATCCTCAACACATTCATGTCGTAGTCGTACAGCGGGATGACCCCGTGTTCCACGCAGTCGAAGAAGACGGACCGCGTTGCCTTCAGGGCACGTCCCTTCGACGTCTTGCTCGTCACGAGCTCCACCCCGATGGCGAGGCCCAGACCCCGGGTGTCGCCCACGAGAGGGAGAGCCTCCCACTCCTTGACCCGCTTCAAGGCCCGGACCCCGAGCCGCGCCGACCGCTCCGCAATCTTGTCCCGCAATAGGATGTCGATGGCCGTGGAAGCGGCCACGCACGCGGCAGGATGGCCACCGAACGTCGTGCCCGCGACCACCTCCTTGTCGTTCATCGCCCGCTCGCTCCCCAGCACCGCCGAGATGGGCATGAGTCCGCCGCCGAGGGCCTTCCCGATGGACATCAGGTCGGGCGAGACACCGAAGTGCTCGATGCTCCACATCTTGCCGCAACGGCCGAGACCGGCTTCCACCTCGTCCGCGATGAAGAACCAGCCGTAGCGGTCCGCGAGCTTCTTCAGGCCCCGGACGAAGTTCGCGGGGGGGATCCAGACGCCCGCCTCGAGAGCAATGGGCTCCAGGATGGCGCCGGCGATCCGCTCGGGATGAGCGACGTATCGGAGGACCTGGTCCTCGAGGAATGCGAGGCACGACTCGCCGTATTCTTCGTCGGTCATCTCGGTGGGCTTGCGGTACGACCTCGGATAGGGCGCGTGGACGGCACCGCCGGAGAACGCCTCCCAATACCGCCGCCAGCGTGCGCCGAGGCTGCCGAACGCGGTCGCTCCGATGCTCAGGCCATGGTACTGCCCCATGAAGCTGAGGATGAGCGGCCGTCCCGAGCCCTCGATCGCGTGCTTGACCGCGGCCTCGGACGCCCCCGTTCCGGAAAGCTCGAGAAACACGCGGGTCAAGTTGGGCGAGGGTCGGATCGCAAGGAGCTTCTCCGCGAGCTCGATCATGGGCAGGTGCGGGTTCATGAAGTAGATCAGGAACCCATACCGCTCGAGGGCGTCGACCGTGGCGGACAGCACCTCGGGGTGCACGTTCCCCAGGTTGTTCGTGGACCACTGGCTCGTGAGGTCGACGTACTCCTTGCCGTCCATGTCGACGAGGGTGGAGCCCTTCGCGCTCCGGAGGACGATGTTGGCCAACCGGGTCTCGTCGGACCAGAAGTACTTCGGGAAGTACGCCTCGTACTTCCGCCAGTACGTCTCGGTCGAGCCGCCGGTGCCGAGGGCCGGCTTGGACTTCTTGGCCACACACCCGCCTCCGGGTCCAGACCGCGGACCGGGAGATAGAGCTTTCCGCCGCCCGCCTTTCGGCTGGGCGAACTCACGGTGGCTACGGGA
>DASQGG010000005.1 GCA_035632695.1 Thermoplasmata archaeon | reverse complement strand
AAGACCGTGCCTTGGTTGAAGAAGAAGAACGAGTTCGATGGGGCGACCGTTCCCTGCACGACGGCCTGCCCGATATTGCCGCCAGGGGTCGCGTTCCAGAAGGGCATCGGAATCGACGGACCTGGACCCACTACGACGGTTCCGGGCGCGGTGTAGTACTCGCTGATGCCCTCGACGGTCTCTCCCGTGTCGGTCCCCTCGTTCCACGCGGTCTTCGAGTTCTCGTACTTCAGGCTGGTCGTGTTCCAGAACTGAAGTCGCTCGCTACCGGCGATACCGAAGATCGTGGTCGTGCTGCCGCCTCCCGGGCCGCCGATCATCAGCTCGGCGTCGTCCAACAGCCCGACGGGGTTCGGCCTGAACCCGTCGACGGTGAACTTGGGGATCGGGGGGTTCGCGTTTTCCCGGACGTTGGAGTTGAACAGGACCGTGTCGTAGATCCCGCTGTAGAGCCTCGCGCCCGCCGCGTTCCGGATGTCATAGCCGAAGCGGACCGTAGACCACACGGGACGGGGCGCCGGGCCTGTGCCCACCGTCAGGCTCGAATTCTCGTACAGGTACACGGTGAACGGGAACGGGACCACGAAGGTGGGTCCGACATCATAGTAGAACACGGGGTCGACAGGGGTCCCATTCCCCGAGTAGAACGTCGACGCAGGCTCGCTCGCCTGCGGGTTCGAGAAGTTCCAGATGTTGTCAATGAAGGTCAACGTGTGGGCCTTCGTGCTGTACTGAATCACGTTTTGAATCCAGTACCGGTACGTTGTGTTGCCCTGTACCGTAGTATTGGTCATGACCGTGTTGAGCTGCGCCCCGAAATAGTCCGGGGCGCCGTCGTCGAGATACAGGGCATTGACGTCGTTTAAGGTAAGAATCCCCCGCCAGCTCGTGGTCTGGAGGAAGTACCCCTGTGGTGTCCCGGTGGTGTTCCGGACGCCGAAGTCACCGATCCCCATCGGTGCAGGGGCCTCCGTGTAGAGCGGCTGGACGACACCGTTCGACACCCGAACCTGGGCGAGCAGATTCGGGAGGTACGCCGCGGTCATCGGGACGTTCGCCGCTTTGATCCTCTGGACGATGCTCTGGGCGAGACCGGCACGCGATGCAGACGAGACGGCGCGGACCGAGTCGGATGGAACCTTTGCCGGGAGGATCGATGCCGCATGAGAAACTGTCTGGAGGTCCCGACCGGCGACCGGTCGCGCCGCTGCCGCTGGTACTGCCAGAACTGCCAAACTCATCAAGGCCAAGACGACGACGACGCCAACCACGATCATACGTTGAGCGGACATGGTGCCCACCTCGCATCCTCCAGGGGCCCCATCGCCGTCCGGGGCGTTGGGAAGTCAGGCGCGGTCGACCATGTCGGTCGCATCGCCCCTCGCCCCCAACCGGAGGGATAGCCCGGGTCCCCCTTACGAGCCGGAGAGGGACCGTGGCTAGATAAGCGTTGTTCAAGGCCTCTCTTTCCCGCCGAACCGCCTCGGACGGCCATGGGGTGCTCAACCTTGCACCGAGCCCTTCGATACATCGCGGTCGCGACTTCTTCGACGTTCTCTCGCACCGAAACATCCTAACTTCCCCGCATCCCAGTCCTGAAGGTCGGGGGAATGCTGGCCATTGGTGCATCCATCAGGGCCAGAGCCGACCCAGCCGTTCGAACACGCGGGAGAACCTGGACACGCGGGCGCCGCCGGGGACGAGCCGGGAGGGGATGGGCGTAATCGCAGGCCATGGCGCAACGGTCGCCCGCCACCGCACGAGGATGTAGGTGCACGGGACGGCGGTCAAGAGGCCGAGGAACAGTCCGAGGATGAGGATGTTCTCCCCCGTGACGGCTAAGCCCGCCAAGGGTTCAGCAATCACGAGGCCGAGGGTGTAGGCGAACGACCCCATCGAGAGGACGGTCGCCCTCAGCCCCGGCTCGAGACGGCGGTTGAGGTACGCGGAGATTAGCGGCGGTTCCAAGCTCCAGACGACGTAGACAGGGATCTGGAGGAGAATGGCAGCCCACGCGGTGCGGCCGGCGATCCAGAGGCCGAAGAATGGACCCGCGGCGAAGAGGGCGATTAGGGAGAGGGACCCGAACTCGCCAAGACGGTCCGAGATGGCCCCTGTGAACGCCGAGACCACGGCCGCGACGAGCAGGAAGCCCGCGACCCAAACCCCGATGTCGCCGGGCGCGATGCCGACGGCTGCGAGGTAAGGGGACCGGAAGGCTGTCATCAGGTACAGCGCGACTCCGAGGAAAACTTGGAGGCCGATCAGGAGGGCGACGCCCTCTCGGCGACGCACGATCCGCAGACCCTGTCCCAGCTGCTTCAGAGCCGTCGGCTCCGTTTGCCGGTCCACGGCAGGCTCGACGAAGGACGCGGCCACGACGATCGCGGAGACATTGATCAGCCCGCCGAGGATGAGTGTGATCTGGTAGCTGCCGGTCACGGCGACGACGACGCCCCCAACCAGTGCGGCCGCGGCGTTCGTGCCGATCTGGATGAACGTGTTCCTGCCGATGTACCGCGGGAACTCGGCCTCTTGCCGGGCCTCCATCAGGGTCTCGTACAGGTATGCCGACGTCCCGATCGAGAAGGCGCCGCCGATGGACCAGATGATGTTCGCCGCAACGTACCCCAGGAGGTTGATCCCGAAGCCGTAGCCCAGGATACCGGCGGTGCGGAATGACTCGCTCAAGACGATCGTCCATTTGCGGCCGAGGCGGTCCGCGAGCACGCCGACGGGAAGCTGGAAGATGAGGAGCCCGACCCAGAACGCGACGTCGGCGAGGGTGAATTCGAAGTACGAGGCCACGTGGGCCTGCATCCAAAGGGCCCAGTACGGGATCCAGATCGCGAACGCGGAGCACGCCTGGTAAAGGTAAAAGCGGCGTACGCGGCTCCTGAGGGTGGACAACGGTGGACCCCGGGCACGGCCGCGGAGCCTCGACCACCTATTCGACAATTGCGGCGTGGGAATCCGAGCCGTCATCGTCGGGGCCGTCGGGAAAGTATAAGGGTCCTGAGCCCCTCGCTGACTCCCTGGAGGAGCGAACCGCATTCGCTCGCGCTGCAGGGAGTACGGGCTCCGCTTCGGCATGCTGGAGCCCGGTCCGAAGAACACGATCGCGGACGTGGGCGAGGTCCGCGTGGGCCACGTCACGCTGGTCTCCGGGGAAGGCGAGCTGATCCCGGGGAAGGGGCCCGTCCGCACCGGCGTCACGGCCATCGTGCCCCACCGGGGCAACGTGTGGCGCGACCGCCCCAAGGCCATGTGGGACACGATCAACGGATGCGGCGAGCTGACCTCCGCCGTGAACCTGCGAGAGTTTGGCGTCCTCGAGACGCCGATCGCCCTGACGAACACGCTCTGCGTCGGGAACGCGTTCACGGGCCTCGTCGAAGCCACCCTGGAGGCGAACCCCGAGGCGGCCCGCGAGGAGGATGCGATCGCCCCCACGGTCTCCGAATGCGACGATTCCTTCCTGAACGACGCCCGCGGGATGCACGTCACGCCGCGCCACGTCCGAGACGCGCTCACGGTCGCGACGGAGGAGGTCCGCCTGGGGACCGTCGGGGCGGGGACGGGCATGACGTGCTGCCAGCTCAAAGGAGGCATCGGGTCCTCGAGCCGGCACCTCAAGGCGCGGGACGGGAGATGGACCGTGGGCGCCCTCGTCCTTTCCAACTTCGGGTGGAAGGAGCATCTCACGATCGCGGGCGTCCCGGTGGGCCGGGAACTCATCACCCAGGAGAAGACGAAAGGGCGCTCGCCACCCGGAGGTGGCGGCTCGATCGTCACGGTCTTGGCGACGGACGCTCCGCTTTCCTCTCGGCAACTCGGCCGCGTGGCGAGGCGGGCGTTTCTGGGCCTCGCACGCCTCGGGTCCTTCAGCTCGAATGGCAGTGGCGACCTGGCGATCGCCTTCTCGACATCGGCCCGTGTGCCGTACGAAGCGCCCGCGCACCTCCTCACGGAGAAACGCGTCCACGACGCGAAGCTGAACCCCATCTTCCTCGCGGCGGTCGAAGCCACGGAGGAGGCCATCGTGGACTCCCTATTCACCGCGACGACCGTGGTCGGGCGGGATGGAAACACGTCGCGCGAGTTGCCCGCGCCCGACGTGGTCGAGATCCTGGACCGCTACGGCCGCCTCTCGTGATCACTGCATCCGGCGGAGGACGTCCTCCGCGGCGGTCAGCGTGCGGTCCACGTCCTCGGGGGTGTGGGCCGTGCACGTGTAGAACGGCTTGTCGGGATGGAAGTGGATGCCGCGGGCCAGCATCCCGAAATCGAAGAGCTCGCGCTTCTTCTTGTCCGCCTTGGCTGCGTCGCGGTAGTTCCGCATAGGCCCCTTCGCGAACACGACATTGAACGTGGAGCCCGGTCCGATCGCCTGGGCGTCCACCCGGAGGTCGGCGAAGAGTCCATTGAGGCCGTCTCGGAGCTGGTCGCTGATCCGGTTGAGGTAGGGATACGTGTGGGGTTCCTCGAGCACGTCCAGGGTCGCGAGGCCCGCGGCGAGCACCGTGGGATGCCCGTTGAACGTGCCGCCGTGGAAAACCCGCTCGCTCGCCGGGCGCGTCACGGGATTCACCGCGTCCATGGTCTCACGGCTCCCCAGGAACGCGCCGCACGGGAAGCCGCCCCCGATGATCTTGCCCAGGGTCATGAGGTCCGGGTCGACGCCGACCAGCGTCTGGACGGCCCCGAGCTTCTCCATGCGGAAGCCCGACATGATCTCGTCGAAGATCAGGAGCATGTCCAAGGCCTTCGTCGTCTCCCGCAGACCCTTGAGGAACTCGGGTTCCGCGACGAGGAAGCCCCGCTGCACCGGCTCGAGGATCAATGCCGCGAGCTGGCCCTGATGGGCCTTCAGGATCCGGTTGCACGCGTCCAAGTCGTTGAGCGGCAGGACGACCGTGCCCTGCAGCTCCGCGGGCGTCGTGCTCAGGGATCCCGACATCGCCTTGGGCGCATCCGCAGGGCCTGCCTCGGGCACGGGAGGCGTCAGGCTGACGAGGACCTCGTCGTAGCTGCCGTGGTAGGCCCCTTCGAACTTCGCGATCTTCACCCGGTGCTTCACGCCCCGCGCGATCCGGAGCGCGTGGAGGGTGGCCTCGAGACCGCTGTTCGTGAAGCGCACGAGGTCCGCGAAGGGGAAGATCCGCTTGAGACGTTCCGCCATCCGGACCTCGAGCTCGTGCGGGGGACCGAAGATCACGGTCCCGTCGCGGTCGATCTGCTTCCGAATCGCCTCGAGGACCTTGGGGTGGCCGTGACCCAGGATCATGGGCCCGAAGCAGAGCATGTAGTCCACGTAGTCGTTGCCGTCGAGGTCCCAGAGGTGGCCGCCCTTGGCCCGCTTCGCATAGACCGGGTAGGGAGCGTAGAACTTCACGTTGCCCGTGACGCCGCCGGGCAGGTGGCGGCTCGCCTCCGCGTGCCATGCGGCGCTCTTCCGGGTCCGCGCCCTATACTCCGCGATCGGGTCGAAGGCTCCCATGGCGGCTCACCCGAGGTAGATCCGCTCCGGGTCCAAGGAGCGCAGGACCTTCAACTCTTGGTCCGTGGGCGGCGCGTTCTGCTCCAGGTGGTCCGCGACCTTGAGCTTCCAGGGCGTGTTCTCCTGAACCTGGGCCACCGTGACGCCCGGGTTCAGCGCGGTCAGCATCATCTCGCCGGTCACGGGATCGAACTTCATCGTGCACAGGTTCGTGATCACCGCATACGGCCCACCCCCCTGGAGATGGAGGGCCTCCCACTTCGCCTTCCCGTCCAGGAAGCCAGGACTCGTGATGAAGTCCACCTTCTCGATGAAGCGCCGTTTCTCGTGGGGCGTGATCACGATGATCTTCTTCACGTTGGACGCGGTCTCGCACGCGCCGCCGCTCCCCGGGAGACGGACCTTGGGGGCCTTGTAGCCCCCGATCACGGTGGAGTTGATGTTTCCGAATTTGTCGATCTGCGCCCCGCCGAGGAACCCCACATCGATCCGACCGCCCTGGATGTAGTACGCGAACTGCTCGTACATGGAGCAGACGCTCTTCGCGCCGGTCACGAGGCAGGGGTCGCCGATCGACAGGGGCATGCGGCTCGGGTTGGAGCCGATCGTTCCCGATTCGTAGACCAGGATCAGGTTCGGGGCGTGCATGCGCTTGGCCAGGTTCGCCGCGAGGTTCGGGATCCCGACGCCCACGAGGACGCTCTCCCCGTCCATGAGCTCGCGCGCCGCGATGGTCACCATGAGCTCGCTTGGACTCAGTGCCTGCAGGGTTTCCACGGTCACACGCTCCCGTAGTTCACGGGGACGCTCAACATTGGCTTGGGCCGGAGCTTCTCGAGCTTCTCGCGCCCCAGCTTCTCCACGTACGCGGCACGGTCCTCCACGCCGAACACCCACTCCTGGAGGTACTTCATCGTGGACTCGTGCTCCTTCGTGATCTCATCCCAGGCCATGTAGAATTCGTTGTCGCGGTCGTAGTAGCCCTGGGTGTACGACGGGTGCGCCGCCCAGGGCTCGTGGACGACGGCATGGACGATGAAATCCGGGATCAGCGTGCGGTTCGGGTCCGACCGGATCGTGGCCTCGTCCACAATCTCCTCTGCGGTGAGGATAACCTTCTTCGCGGCAAAGGCGGCGTCTTTCTGCTCGCCGACGATGCCCCAGATGTGCGCGTTCCCCGCGGCGTCGCAGCGCTGCACGTGGACGACCGCCACGTCCGGCTTCAGGGGTGGCACGACCGACGTGGGATGGCCCGTGAACGGGTCTACGACGACCTTGAGGTTCGGGTTGTTCGCGGGCAGGTCGGAGCCCAGGTTCGTCCGAACGGGGAGGAACGGCATGTTCGTCGCGCCCGCGAACAGGCGCCCGGAAAGGTCGAAGTGCGTGTACTCCTCGATCTCCAGCGGTTTCGGAATCCCCTTCTCCGTGGCGCGGCGGAAGCAGCGCAGCGAGCCGACCCCCGGGTTGCCCGCGTACGAGAAGACGATCTTCTTCGCGCAACCGGCGGCGATCATCTGGTCGTAGATGATGTCCGGCGTCGCCCGGGCGAGCGTGAGGTCCTTCTTGCCCTGGCGGATGATCTCGTGCCCCGCGGCGAAGGGGATCAGGTGGGTGAACCCCGCCAAGTACGCCGTGTCGCCGTCGTGGACGAACTTCGCGATCGCCTCCTTCATGCTCATGACCTTGTGGCTGTCCAACGGATCACGCTCCTCCCTCGAGGGGCACGAACTTGAAGCCGTAGCGCACGACGCCCTCCTCCTCGTAGATTCGCCGCAGCTCCGCGCGTACGGGCATCCCGATCTTCACGTCCTTGGGGTTCACGTCGGCCATCTGGCCGATGACCTTGGGGCCTTCGTCGAGCTCGACGATGGCCACGGGGTAGACGCCGCCGGCCTTCTCCTGCTCCGCGAACTCGGGCGGCGCACCGCCCGCGCCGATCAGGGTGAACGTGTGGACCTTGCCGCGGCCGGAGAGCCGCACCTCGGAGAAATCCGAGGAGGCGTTGCAGTACTTGCACACGCCCTTGGGCGGGAAGTTCACCTTGCCGCACTTCTTGCACTGCAACCCGACGAGACGGTAGCGCTGCGGGATCGTCCTCCAATACATCGGGACGGAAACGTGGGCCATCGAGGTCACCTACCGGATCGCTCCCTTGAGCTTGAGATACTGGATGTAGTCGATGTATTCCTTCCTGGCGGACTCCTGGGAGACCGTGAACGCGGGCTTGCGGTCAGAGACCACCGTGAAGCTCAGCGCGTCCGACCCTGCGCCGCTTCCGTACGAGACCACGAAGACGCGCTCCCCGGGCTTCGAGACCTCGAGCGCCGCGGCGAGGCCCATGGGCGTTGAGGCCGCCCCAAGATCGCCCAGTTTCGTGGAGATCATGCCCGAGGCGAGCTGGGCATCCTGGAACCCGAGCTTCGCCGCCACGGTCGCGGGCGCGCGGGCGTCGGGCTGCTGGATGACCACGTGGGCGTAGTCCTCGGGCTTGCGGCCGAGTTTCTTCATCAAGACGGACGCCGCCTTCGTCGCATTCGTGACGAAGGACCCCTCCGAGAACTTCTTCACGTTCAGATCGCGGGTCACCTGCTCCTCCCGGGGTCGGAACCGCTCGCCGAAGTACTCGCTCACGTAACTCGCGCTCCCCTCGAGCTCCGCGATCTGCGCAAACCCGGAGAGGACGAAGGCCGCGGCACCCGACCCCATGCCGTGCTCGATGGGGTCCCACATGCTCGCCTGGGGTGCGTCCGCGGCGGCGACCAGAGCGCAGCCGGCAGGATTGCCGGCGAGATGCTCGAATCCCGCGAGGAGAGCCTCCGTGCCGGCGCGGGTGGAGGACGTGTGGTCCGTGCAGTACGTCTCGCCGGACGCGCCGAGGCCCGCGAGGATCGTGCCCGAGAGGAGCTTCTCCGTGTACGGCGCCGTGGTCGAGGCGAATGCGAACCGCGTGATCTTGTCCGGCGCCAGCGGCACGGACTCGAGGGCGCGGTGGCCTACCTTGGTCGCGAGGGTGAGCATGTCCTCATCGAATCCCGCCACGGCCTTCTCCTCCACGCCGGCCGCGGAGAAGGAGCCCCAGGCCTTCGCGTACTCGTCGCGCTTGATCCGCAGGCGCGGGATCGCGACCCCGTACCCCGAGATGCCCAGGGTCACCGAATCACCTCACGAGGACGGTCACGACGACGGTGCCGCCGCTGCCGCCCACGTTGTGGAGCAGGCCTCGCTCAACGCCCTTCACCTGTCGCGTGGGCTTCTGGACGCTGCCGCGGAGCTGGTGGAACATTTCGTACGCTTGGCCCGTCCCCGTCGCGCCGATGGGATGGCCCTTCGCCTTCAGGCCCCCCGAGGCGTTCACGGGCTTGTCGCCCGTGATCTCCGGGTGGCCTTCCGCGATGAAGGAACCCGCCTTGCCCTTCTCGCAGAAGCCCAAGTCCTCGTACGCCAAGAGTTCGGCGATCGTGAAGCAGTCGTGGACCTCCGCGATCTGGATGTCCCGCGGGCCCACGCCCGCCATCTTGTACGCCTGATCCGCAGCGCGGCGCGTGCCCTCCAGGGTCGTCGTCGAGACGCGGTCGTGGATCGCGAGGTAGTCGCTCGCAGTACCGAACCCTTCGATGTAGATCGGCGTGTCCGTGAACTCCTTGGCCTTCTCCGCGGACGTCACGAGGACCGCGGACGCCCCGTCCGTGGTCGAGCAGCAGTCGAAAAGGTTCAGCGGCGCCGCGACCATGGGAGCCTTCATCGCCTTCTCGAGCGTAGTCTCCCGCTGGAACTGGGCCTTCGGGTTCTGCGCGCCGTTCTTGTGGTTCTTCACCGCGACCATCGATAGATGCTCGCGCCGCGTCCCGAACTCGTGCATGTGCCGCTGGGCGATGAGGGCGTACAGGCCGCTGAACGTCGTGCCCGCGAGCCGCTCGTACTCCGTGTCCCCGCTGACGCCAAGCCAGTACTTCGTCTTCAGGCCGGACACGTCCGTCATCTTCTCCACGCCGCCCGCGAGGACGACGTCGTGCACGCCGGCCATGACGTCCATCGCCGCGGTCGCGAGCGCATAGCCTCCCGACGCGCAGGCGTTCTCGATCCGCATCGCGTGGATGTGCGGCAGGCCGACGTACTCGGACACGAGGGCGGACATGTTCCCGAGCTGGAAGCCTCCCGAGCCGAGGTTGCCGATGTACGCGGCGCCGATCCGCTTCGGCTCGTAGTTCCGGTCCACGCTCTTCGCCATGTCCTGGTAGGCCTCGAGGAACAGCTCCTTGATGCTCTTGTCCGGGAACTCCCCATAGCGGCTCTGGCCCGCTCCGACGATCGCGACCTTCCTCATCCGAATGCCTTCCTGGTGGAGAACCCACGTGCGGCCGTGCCTAGGGCGCGCGCTCGCGCACAGCACGCGGGTCCCGTGTCGATGCCCACGTTTCGGATATAACCCTATCCCCCTTTCGTTTCTTACTCCACAATGCGGGTTGTATGTACGGAAGTTCTACACCCGCTCCGCACCCTGCGCGAGTCGATGCCCTGCGAGTACACGTGCCCGCCGAACCACGAGCCCGCGGGCTTCCGCGACTGCTGCCACACGTGCACGTACTTCATGCAGGAGAAGTGCGTCGCACCGCGAGGATTCGGGTTCTTCCCTCGCGTGATGATGCGCATCTACCAGGAAGCCTGAGGCACGCCTTCAAGTCCGGGCGGCCCTTCGGGGACCCCAGTGCCGCTGCTCTCGGGCTCCCGCCGCGCACGCGGGTTCTTCGACCGCCTCGCGCCGCTGTACGACTGGATCAACGCGAGGATCTACAAACCGGAGTGGCTGGCGGACGTGCGCGCCACGTTGCACGGACGCGTGCTCGACGTCGGTGTGGGCACGGGGTTCACGACCGGCCACCTTGCGGATGCCGTGGGCATCGACCTCTCGCAGGAGATGTTGCGCCGCGCGCGATACCGAGGACACCTCCTGCGGGCGGACGTCACGCGACCGCCGTTCCGGGAGGGGAGCTTCGACACGGTCGTCCTCGCAGGGTCGTTCTACTACCTGTCCGATCCCCAGGAGGGGATGGCCGTCGCGGCGCGGCTCCTGCGACCTGGAGGAATCGTGGTGGTCTTGTCGCCCGCCACGTGGGCGCTCGCACCCTTCGTGCGAATCTACTCCCGCGAGGAGTACGAGGCGTTCATGGCCCACGCGGGACTCCAACTCGCCTCCTACAGACGGTTGAACTGGGCCGCGTGCCTCGTCACGGGGACGAAGAGCTAGCTTCCTCCCTCTTGTGCACGGGGCAGGGCCTCCCGGCCCTGCAGAAGCGACACTTCTCCGGCTTCACCTGCACGGGGAGAGGCTTGATCATCCGTCCGTACTTGCGGCGTGGCACCTGGATGGCCCCCTTATGGGATCGCAGCCCTCGTGTTCCTCCACAGGACGGACGTCACCCAGAGACAGGCCGCGAAGCCCAGCAGGTAGAGCCCCCACAGGCCGACGGATGCGCCAGGTTCACCCCACAGGAAGAAGAGGGTCTCGTAGCCGAAACCGGCCCCGAAGGCGAAAGCGACCGCGGCACTGATGAAGATGAGGGCGCTCCGATACAGATGGGCACGCGCCCGGTCCTCCTGGGTCGACCGCATCGACGTCTCAGATCGCCTCGATGAGGGGCATCTCCGGCTGGACCTGCTTGATCATCTCCGCGACTTCGTTGAAGGCCTCGAGGTGTGTCGCGACGTCCGCCTTCGTGTGAGCGACGGAGCACGTCCACTGCTCGTCCGGGCCCGTGGCCATGGGGATGATCCCACGGTTCAGCATGGCCGTGTTGTAGTTCCACCAGCGCGCCACGTCGACACCCTGGAAGGACCGCCAGTCCACGACGGGCTTGTGCGTGAAGTGGACCGTGCCGCTGATGCCGGCATACTGGACCTTCATGAACAGGTGGTGGTCCTCGATGAGGTCGATGTAGCCCTTCGCGAGGCTATCGCCAATGGCCTGCGCGTGTTTCATGCCCGCCGGAGTGAGTATCTTCGTCAACGTGACGAGCCCCGCGCGGATGCTCACGGGGTTCGCGTTGTACGTCCCCGCGTGCGCGATCTGGCCCGGGACGACCTGGTCCATGATCTCGGCCTTGCCGCCAACCGCGCTCAGCGGGAAGCCGCCGCCGATCGCCTTCCCGAACACCTTGACGTCCGGCGTGACGCCGAAGGCCTCCTGTGCGCCGCCGTACCACTTGCCGCACGTCTTGACCTCGTCGAAGATCAGGACTGCGCCCGTGTCGTCCGCGAGGTCGCGCAGGCCCTCCAGGAATCCCGGTTTCGGCAGGATGAAACCCATGTTCATGGGGACCGGCTCGAGGATGATCCCCGCGAGGTCGTCCGCGTTCTCGCGGACGATGGCCTCCGTCGCGGCGAGGTCGTTGAACGGCGCGACCACCGTGTTCTTCGTGAGGTCGGGGACCAAACCTTTGGACGAGGGCACCGGCGTGGGCCGCCGCGGATCGCCTTGGCGCTCCGGGGTCGGCTTGATGGAGACCATGAGGGAGTCGTGGCTCCCGTGGTAGCAGCCCTCGAACTTCAAGATCCTGGAGCGGCCCGTGACGCCCCGCGCGAGGCGCACGGAGAACAGGGTGCCCTCGAGCCCCGTGTTCGAGAACTTGATCCGGTCGATGTTGAAGCGCTTGCACATGTGGGCCGCGAGCGGGGCGGCTTCCTCCCCCTCGAACCCGAAGATGGTCCCGTTGGCCACGCGCTCCCGCATCGCCTTCGTCAGGACGGGATGGCTGTGGCCCGCCACGAGGGCGCCGAAGGCCATGTTGAAATCGATGTACTCGTTGCCGTCGACGTCCCAGATCCGGCTCCCCTTGGCCCGATCCACGAAGATCGGATACGGGTCCAGGAGGCGGTAGTTGCTGTTCACCCCGAACGGGATGGACCGCTTGGCCGTCTCGAACGCCTTCGCGGACTTCTTCGTGCGCACACGGAATGCTTCCTGCTCCTCTTCGACAGTGCCCATGGTATCTTATGGCGATGCGAACGGCGGCAAGGTATAAACAGGTTGGCGCGACCGCGCCGGGAGAACATATACCGTAGAGGGAGCCCTAGCCCTCCGACGCGCCGAGGCTCGCCGCGGCGCGGGACACGTCGAGGAGGATCGAGCTCCGCGGCGGATCCTCGAAGGCGCTCTTGCACAGGGCGTCCACCGCGAGGATCGTGGACGTGGGCGTGATCGCCTGGAGGAGGACCTGGACCCGGTACGGGTCGACGATCCACGGGTTCCGGCGGACGGCCGCGGCCACGGCCTCGAGCAGCCGCTCCGGGTCCGGGTGGCCGGGGACCTCGTACCGGGTGCGGACCCAGCGCGGGTTCGAGTGCCGGAGGACCGCGGCCTGGACCATGACGTTGTTGGGGAACTTCATGAGCGGTCCGTCGTCCAGGGCGACCGCGGTGTACGTGAGGCTGAGGTCCTCGACGACGCCTGTGTACCCGGGGACGAACCGGTCGTCGGAAAAGAACTTCCCGGGGTACGCGGGAACGACCACCCCGTACTGCCACGTCGTAATCGTCACGCGGTCCCCGACCTCGAACGGGCGTGCGATCAGGAGGAGGACGCCGCCGAAGACGTTCGAGAGGACCGTGGTCCCCGCCAAGCCCAGGACGAGCCCCGCGAACGTGCCTCCGGCCAGGAGGGCGGTCCCGCTCACGCCGAGGAGGCCGAGGACGACGAACGAGAGGACGACATACCCGGCCAGGCGGAAGGCCACGGAGACCGTCGCGCCGAAGCCCGGGTTGAAGGTCCGCGAGACCATCCTCCGCAACGCGCGGCCCAGGACGCCAATCGCGAGGAGGCCGACGGAAGCCGCGAGGACCACCTGGATCAGGACGAGGAGCGGGACCGGAAGCGCGAGGAAGGCGGAGAGGAAGTAGAACAGAATGGCTCCCGCGAGGATCAGGGAGCACACCGTGAGGATCTCGCGGGCCAGGATCCAGTGATGTTCCCGGGGCATGCGGTTCCGACGTCACCAGGAGCTAAGAGGTTTTGGCCCCGCGGCCCGCACCTTCGGATGGCATTCCGGGGGCCATGGAGAGCGGCAAGCAGCAGTCGACACCCGTTAACCTTAAACAAGGTTGATTTCGGGCGGCCCCATCCGTGTGTCTGCGGCCCCGCTGCCCGTGGGGTCCATCGGCGGGCTTAATGTCCCCGGTGGAATCCGCCCCGCATGGCCTACGATGTGGTCGTCCGGAACGGACGACTCCTCGACGGCACGGGGACGCCGTGGGCCCTGCGGGACGTCGGCGTGCGCAAGGGGAAGATCGCCACGGTGGGGCGGCTCGGCCGCGCGAGCGCGGCGCTTGAGATCGATGCCGCGGGGAAGTACGTCACGCCGGGCTTCATCGACATTCACACCCACAGCGACATCGGCCTGCTCGTTGAGCGCACCGCGGAGGCGGCGGTGCGTCAAGGCGTCACCACCCAGGTGATCGGGAACTGCGGGGACTCGCCCGCGCCCATCAGCGACCGGTACCGCGAGCTCGCGGTGCGGCGTTTCACCTACTACGCGCAAGCATCCGAGTGGACCTGGTCCACGTATGGCGAATACCTCGACTACCTGGAGGCCGGCGGCATCGGGATCAACGTCGCGGGGCTCGTCGGGCACGGTTCCGTGCGGCTCGCGACGATGGGCTTCGACGAGCGTGCCCCGACGCAGGCCGAGCTCCGGGAGATGAAGGGGCACGTGGACGAGGCCATGCGTGCGGGCACCTTCGGGATGAGCTCGGGCCTCGTGTATCCGCCCGGCTGCTTCGCGGCAACGGACGAACTCGTCGAACTCGCGAAGGTGGTCGCCCGCCGCGGCGGATTCTACGCATCCCACATCCGCGGGGAGCGCGAGACGATCCTGGACGCCGTGCGCGAGTGCCTCGTGATCGGAGAACGCGCCGGATGCCCGGTCCAGATCAGCCATAACGCGCCGAAGTACGGCGCCACCGTCAAGGCGCGTGACGTTCAGAGGCTCTGGGAGGGTGCACGCGCTCGGGGAATCGAGGTCACGGTGGACAACGACACGCATACGGATTTCGGCCCGAACCTCAGCCACGGTCTGCCCCAGTGGACGCAGAAGATGACCACGGACGAACTCATCACGATGCTCCAGGACCCGGCGAAGCGAGAGGAGCTCAAGCGGGAGGTGAAGGAGGACCGAAAGCCCGCGGCGGGCTACGCCGGGCTCCTGGTCCACGACCGCTTCGACCGGATCTTCCTGCTGCGGTGTCCGCGCGATCCGTCGAAGGAGGGGCTCACGATCGCGGCGCTCGGAGAGCGGCGCGGCGTGGATCCCTGGACCGCGTACTTCGACGCGATCGTCGACGAGCGCGACGAGGCCATCGGCCTGTTCGACTACATCGACATCGAGGAGATCAAGGCCACGTTGCGCCACCCGCTCGTCATGATCTGCTCGGACGGGTGGATCCTGCCGCGGGAGCAGCGAACCGCGCCGTCGGCACCCTACCTGCCGTGCACATTCGGCGAGTACCCCGGCGTGCTCGAGCGTTTCGTCGTGCAGGAGCCCGTCCTGCGGCTCGAGGAGGCGATCTGGAAGATGAGCGGCATGCCCGCGGCCAAGCTCGGCCTGTGGGACCGCGGCCTCGTCCGTCCCGGATCCTGGGCGGACCTGGTCGTCTTCGACCTGCCCCGCGTGCGGGACCGTGCGTCGAACCTCTGGCCCCACGCCTTCCCGTTCGTGAACTATCCCCACGACTTCCCCGAGGGAATCGACTGGGTCCTCGTGAACGGGGAGGTGGCGGTCCGGGAGGGGCGGCCGACGGGCAGCCGGTCGGGCCGGGTCCTCCGGCACGCCGGAAGCCCGACCGGGACCGCATCTCACATCTGATAACCGGGGCGGAGCGTTGATACCCGCCGACGGCGGACTCGCGTCCGCGTGGACATCAACGGCGTGCTGAAGGCGAAGATCTGCCTCATCGGCGAGGCCGCGGTCGGGAAGACCTCCCTGATCCGCCGCTACGTGGAGGACGCCTTCGACGACCGGTACATATCGACCCTGGGCAGCAAGGTGAGCCTGAAAAAGATCTGGCTCACCTCCCGCAGCGAGCCCTCCCAGAATGTGGAGGTCCAGCTCAACATCTGGGATTTGATCGGCGAACGCTCCTACTTGGACACCCTGCACCGGCAGTACCTGCAGGGCGCGCAGGGAATCATCGCCGTGTGCGACGTCACGCGGTACTCCACGTTCGAGGCCCTGGAAGAGTGGATCTCGGCCGCGTTCAAGATCACGGGCGAAGTGCCCCTCGCCATCGTGGTCAACAAGGTGGACCTGCGGGGCGAGATCATGTGCCTCTACGACGAGCATGAGCCGCAGGAACGGGCCGAGCGGAACCACGGCTTCGCGCTCTGGGCGTCCGCGAAGACGGGAGAGAACGTGAACCCCATCTTCGGCAAGATGGCCCTCGCCGTCGTGCGGCGCATCGCGTCCCCCGACCTCGCATGAGCCACGGGGCGGACGTCACCGGGCTTGTCCTGGCGGCCCGGGTTCCGGAAGGGGTCGGGGCCCCTGAAGGCCGCCCCCGGTAAGGATTGCGCCGCGCGTCGGGGTCCTCGCGTTATGTTTAAGCGGATGGCTGCGGTCCGCGCGGCCATGTCCCGACCCGTCGAGGCCGAAGACCTGGCCGCCTACGCGTTCCTCTCCGAGCCCTCCCTGTCCCCGGACGGCTCCCTGGCCGCACTCTCTGTCCACCGTGCCCTCTTGGACAAGGACGAGTACGAGAGCAACCTCTGGCTCGTGCCGCTCCACGTGGGTGCGCCGCGGCAGCTCACCACCGCAGGGAAGGATTCCGCGCCGAAGTTCTCCCCGGACGGCAATCGGATCCTGTTCACCTCGCGCCGGGAGATGGGGAAGGACGACAAGGGTAACGGGTTGTACGTGATCCCGGTGGACGGCGGCGAGGCGAGGTTCCTCTTGCCGCGGAAGGAGGGCATCGACGCGCCCGCATGGTCTCCGGACGGGACGCGGGTCCTGTTCCTCTCCAACGTCGGCACGGACGACGAAGACATCCGGACCGTCCGGAGAATCAACTTCTGGTACAACGAGAAGGGCTTCATCTACAACCTACGGAAGCACGTCTTCGTCCTCGACCTGTCCTCGAACGAGGTCAAGCAGCTCACCCAGGGCGAGTTCGACGTCGCCCACGCGTACTGGTCCCACGACGGGAAACGGATTGCCTACACCGCGGCGACCGAGGACGGACGGCCGTACTTGAGCGACCTGTTCGTCCTCGACGTCGCTGCCGGAAGCGCGCAACAGCTCACGCCGCACACGATGGAAATCGGCACGGCCGCCTGGTCCCCGGATGATCGCCGCATCCTGTTCACCGGTGACGAACTGCCGCGGGGCTTCGCGTCCCACGAGCACCTCTGGTGGATCGACGTCGCCGGGGGGAAGCCGGAGCGCGTGGACGCGTTCGACCGGAACGTGAGCCCTGGCCTGAACTGCGACGTGCGGATGGGCGGGATGAACGCGGAGCCGAAGTGGGTGGGGAATCGGATCACCTTCGCCGTGGCGGAGGGCGGGGCGGCCCACTTGTACGGGATGAACGCGAGCACGCGCAAGGCCGAGCTCTTAGTCGGCGGGGACCGGGCCGTCGAGGCGTTCCAGGTCCACGGCGATGCCGTGGTGTTCACCGCGATGGAGCGTTCCCGGTTGCCCGAGCTGTACGTGTCCCAGGGCCAGGTCCGCGCGCTCACGTCGTTCAACGCGAGGGCCACCGATGACCTCGATCTGCTGGCCCCCGAGCGGCTGACCTTCCGGGCGAGCGACGGCGAGACCGTCGAGGGCTGGCTCTTCAAGCCCCAAAAGGAAGGCAAGGTCCCCCTGATCCTGTACATCCACGGCGGCCCGAAGACCGCGTTCGGCCACACGTACGTCCATGAGTTCCAGGTGTTCGCCGCCAAGGGCTACGCCGTCCTTGCGACGAACCCCCGGGGAAGCGACGGATACTCGGAGGCGTTCGCAGATATCCGCACGCACTACGGGGAGCGCGACTATCAGGACCTCATGGAGGCGGTCGACCACGTGATCGCCGTGCACCCCTGGATCGACGGCTCGCGGCTCGCGGTGGCCGGCGGCTCGTACGGCGGCTTCATGACGAACTGGATCATCGGCCAGACGACGCGGTTCAAGGCCGCGGTCACAGACCGAGGCATCGCGAACTGGTGGACGTTCTGGGCGACGAGCGACATCGGGCCACACTTCACGAAGGACCAGGTCGGCGTGGACCCGTGGGAGGACGAGGAGACCACGATGGCCAAGTCTCCGATCCGGTACGTCAAGAACGTGACCACGCCGCTCCTGATCGTGCACTCGTTCGAGGACCTTCGGTGCTGGCACGTGGAGGCCCTCCAGATGTACACGGCCCTGAAGTACTACGGGAAGGAGGCCGAGCTCTTCCTCGTCCCCAAGGAGAACCACGAGCTCTCTCGGGGCGGCAAGCCGAAGCACCGCGTCGCGCGGCTCAAGGCGTACCTAGGTTGGTTCGGAGCGCACCTGACGTGAGGATGGGCCGACCGTGAACGAACGCTGGCACCGCGGACACCCGATGCCCAAGAACCCCTCGATGGAGGAGCGCATCCGATGGCACGAAGAGCATGCGAAACGCTGCGGATGCCGGCCCATCCCGGAGTCGGTGCAGCGAGAACTCCGCAAGCGCAGCCGAGTCCACACCAAGGACTGGTTCGGGCATCCGAGAGAGGAGAGGAGTGGGCTCGACCGGATTCGAACCGGTGACCTTCACCGTGTCAAGGTGACGTCATAACCACTAGACCACGAGCCCGGCTTCGCGGCCTAAGGGATGATTCCCCTTAAGGCTTTCCGACGTCAGCCCACCGGGGCCCAGAAGATCGTGAGCATATTGGCCTGGTCGTCCTCTTTGTGACAGCCCGGGCTGCAGGCGTACACGTCGCCGGGGGCCCCTTCCATCTTCAGGTTCGCGGTTGCGAACTTCCGCCAGAACACGTCCCACCCCTTGGTCGAGATGTCGCGATAGGGTCCCTGGTACACGTACCAGGCCACCTGCCCGCGCACGTGGGTCCACGTGGGGAGTTCGCCCACCTCGATGTTGCCGTTCGCCTTTGCGTCGAACACCTCGTGGATCGCCTCGCAGCAGGTCATCGAATCTCCCGACGCGACATCGCGGTGAAGCCCGCCAAGTACGTTGCGAACATATCGTTCATCTCCGCGTCGCCGTTCATCCTCCTCGACCGCAATGGATAAGAGGACGGTCGCCGTGGATGCGCTCACCGGAGTGGTCCCATGGCCTCGATCGACAACTTCGAGTTCGCGCACCAGCACCGCAACGAAGTCGCGTGGATGTCTCAGAACACGAACACGCTTCCCATGCATCCCGCGATCCTGGAGGCGATCCGCACAAGCTTCGAGCAGCGCGAGTTCAACAACTACCCGTTCAAGCGGGGCATCTTCGGCCTCCCGGAGGCCATCCTGGAGGACCTCGGCCTGGAGGGCTTCGACCTCGTCCTCACGAACGGCGGCATCGAGGGCGAGTACTTCGCGACCCGCGCCCTCCTGAAGCCGGGCGACGAAGTCGTCTCCACGGACCCCGCGTTCCTGCCCATCCACGCGCAGATCGAGATGTGCGGCGCGAAGGCGAAGGCCGTGGACATCTACCGCAAGCCCTACGTCCTCGCGCCCGAGTGGGCCAACGAGGCCGTCGGGCCCGCGACGAAGGCCATGTTCCTGATCGACCCCGACAACCCCATGGGTTCCGGCTACACACGCTCCCAGGTCAAGGGCGTCGCGGAGGTCGCGCGCGACCACGACCTCGTCCTGATCGACGACATCACGTATCGCGACTTCAACCCGGACCACGTCCTCGCGTCGGAATTCTATCCCGAGAAGACGCTCCTCTCGTACAGCTTCAGCAAGGCCCCTGGCCTTGCGGGAATGCGCGTCGGCGCGATCCTCGGCCCGACGGAACTCATGAAGCAGATCAAGAAGTTCGACACGAACCCGCTCGGCGTGAACGTCCTCGCGCAACGCGCCGCCCTGGCCGCGCTCCGGACGAAGCACGAGTGGCTGCCCGGCATCCGAACGACGTGCGCGAAGAACCAGAAGACCATCAAGGCGGCCGTGGACAAGGTCGACGGCGCGGTCCTGCCCGTGTTCCCGTCCAAGGCGAACATGTTCGTGATCGACGTGAGCGCCACGGGCGTGAACCCGGAGACCCTGGAGGAGCGCCTCCTCCACGACTACTTGGTCCACGGTCGCGCGGGCTCCTACCTGTCCAAGCTGAACGGGAACCGGTTCTTCCGCGTCTCCTTCACGGTGCCCGAGACGGACGCGAAGCGCTTCGCGGATGCGTTCCCGGAGACCATGGCGAAGCTCCGGCGGTAGACCGAATCCTGAGGGCGCAAGTCCTGTGTGCGTCCCTTCCGGAAATCAACCTTGTTTAAGGTTGATTTCCCCGACCGCCCTCCCTATGCCGCGACGGTCCTTCCGCGAAACCTACTTACCCTCACCTGCCATCCTCAGGCAGCCTCGGGGAGGATTGCGTTGGCCAAGCTGGAGTATCTCAACTACATCGGTGGGGAATGGGTCGAGGCGGCGAAGGGCGAGACCTACACGGTGATCAACCCCGCGAACGGCCAGAAGCTCGCCGAGGTCCCGAAGGGCGGAGACGCCGACGCCCGGGCGGCGATCGACGCCGCTCGGGAGGCGTTCGACAAGGGGAAGTGGCCCACGATGACGCCGGGCGACCGCGCCGCGGCGCTCCTCAAGCTCGCCGCGCTCATCGAGGCGGACATGGATCGGCTCGCGATCCTGGAGTCCAAGAACCAGGGCAAGACGATCAAGCAGGCCCGCGACGGCGACCTGCCGTTCAGCGTGGACAACCTGCGCTTCATGGCGGGCGCCGCGAGGACCCTCGCCGGATCCGCGTCCATGGAGTTCGCGTACGGGGCCACGAGCATCCTCCGCCGCGAGCCCGTCGGTGTCGTGGGGTCGATCACCCCGTGGAACTACCCGTTCATGATGGCGATCTGGAAGATCGCGCCCGCCCTGGCCGCGGGCAACTGCGTGGTCCTCAAGCCGGCGTCCCTCACACCCCTGACCACGATCGAGCTGGGCAAGATCATCGAGAAGGCGGGCCTGCCCAAGGGGACTGTGAACGTGCTCACCGGACCCGGCTCCGTCCTGGGCGAAGCGATCTCCGCCTCGGAGAAGGTGGACATGGTCTCCCTCACCGGGGACACGAGCACGGGCAAGGAGATCATGCGGGCCGGAGCGAACAACGTGAAGCGGCTGCACCTCGAGCTGGGCGGCAAAGCCCCCTTCATCGTCTTCGACGACGCGAACCTCGAGGCCGCGGCCCAGGGCGCCGTGGCCGCGTCCATGGTGAACGGCGGCCAGGACTGCACGCAGGCCGCGCGCTTCCTCGTCCAGGAGAAGGTGTACCCGAAGTTCGTGAAGCGCATGGTCGAGCTGCTCAAGACGATTCGGATCGGCGACCCCCTGGAGCGGAGCACGGACCTCGGGCCGCTCGTGAGCGACAAGCAGCGGGAGAAGGTCGAGAAGTACGCCGGCATCGCGAAGGAGGAGGGCGCGAAGCTCGAGATCGGCGGCGCGCGACCCAAGGACAAGCGCTTCGAGAAGGGGTGGTACTACCTCCCGACCCTCTTCAGCGACGCCACGTTCGACATGCGCATCAGCTGCGAGGAGGTCTTCGGACCCATCGTCACGGCGATGTCCTTCAAGACGGAGGCGGAGGCCATCGAGATCGCGAACGGCGTGGTCTACGGTCTCTACTCGAGCGTCTGGACGAAGGACATCCATCGCGCGTTCCGCGTGGCCAATGCGATGCGCTTCGGGGCCGCGGAGATCAACGAGCACCTGCCCCTCGTGAGCGAGATGCCCCACGGCGGGTACAAGCAGAGCGGGTTCGGCAAGGACCTCTCCATGTACAGCCTGGAGGAATACACGAACGTGAAGCACGTGTTCGTCGACCTCACGAACGCGGATCGCAAGCCGTGGCACTACATGACGTTCGGCGATCCCCTGTGAGGGCTCCCGGCACGAGACCCAGGGCACCCGCGAAGACCGAGCCCGCCGGCAGTGCGGCTCCGGGGGACCCCGCCCTCGTGACGAGCGTGCCGACGAAGGGGACCAGATTGAACAGGGCGGTCGTCGCCCGGGCCGAGTCGGTCCATGCGCCGAGAAGTTCCTGCATGGACAGCAGGGTCCCGTACCGCGTTCCCCCGGGGCTCCCCGCATAGTACACGACCGTGTGCGGGGACGGGAGGGCGAGCGGGAACGCGGTCGGCGTCACGTTGGCCGAGGGCGTGTAGCTCGTGCTCAGAGTCACGACCTGTCCCGCCTGCGTCTCGGCATAGATCCGCGACGCCTCTCTCACGAGAAACACGGATTGGACCAGGCCCGGAACCGTCGCGAGGGACTGGGGAACCGGTACGCCGGTCCCGTTCACCGTGGCGAAGCGCGTGCGATTGTCCCCCGGGCTGTACCACGCCGTGTAGACCGAGTCCCCCGCGCGGCTCAGCGGCGCGCCGACGGGCCGCAGGCTGGCATCGCCCGCCGTGTACTCGAAGACCTTGGAGAGGTTGGTCAGGTCGATCGCCACGAACCCCGTGGACACGGACGACCGGACCGGCACGAACAGGCGGGGAGGGGTCGGCGTCTGGACGAACCCGATGTCCCCGGCGACCGAGGCGCGCATCCCGCCGAGGGTGAGCGGCACCCAGCCTCGGATCTTGCCGGTGACGTTCACGACCTCCAGCGTGTCGTTCGTCAGGGGGAACACGAGCGCCTGGCCCGGTCCCGACCGCCACGCGTCCCCGGAGGTCACCGCGAGAGAATCGTAGTACACGAACGGACGGGCAGAGAGGGTGGCATTGAGTGCGAACGCGACTCGGCCCGACGTGGCGGCGCAGGGGCAATACCCCGCGTGCACGTAGTCCGTCTCGAACACCATCGTGTGGTTTCCGTCCGACGCATAGAAGTACTCGTACGGCCCGACCGGGAACTGTGCCAGACCGATGCCCACGACATGCTGGAGCGGCGCGACGAGCATGTCGCCGGCCGACGCGGGATCCTCGCCGGTCCACGTCGGAGGGAAGGGGACTTGGGAACGGAAGAAGACGGTCCGCTTGAAGGGGTCCGCCGCGACGAAGTCCCGGCCCGAGAAGTACGCGATCGCACCGGTCCGGGTCGGCGGGCCCGTGGTACCGTTGATGGCCCAGTCCCGCGCCGGGACGATGTAGTACACCGCCTCGAGGGGCGAGCCGGCCTCTCCGAAGTCCGGGGAGAGATCGAGCCACACGGAGTCGTTTCCCGCGCGGAACGGATTCTCGTTGTACCCTAGCGCGTATTTCGAGAGATTCATCTGGATGACACCTTGGCGGGCCGCGTTGATCACCCAGAGCCCGCCCACCGCATCGTTCAGGGGCGTCGTGGGTCCGAGCACGGGCCGCAGGTACGCGAGGCCGGGCAAGAGAGGCGCCGTCCACGCCGTGGCGGTGGAGGGGGTCGGCGCGGAATGCGGCAAGGACGTGAGGAGGTAGATCCCGACGGCCAAGACGACCGCCGCGGCGATCACGAACACCAAGACGATCAGAAGGTCCCGCCGCATCGCCAAGCTCCCTCGTCGTGTAGGAGGCGCCCTGGGGCTTTCAACGTTTCGACGGGTCCCCGCAGGAAGATGGATCGCCTCACGGGGCGACGGGCGGCTCGGACCACTCCAGGGGAAGCTTCCTCGCGGACCACGCCTTCCATACGGGGGCCGGATCGAGCGCCTCGGACGTCGCGACCCCGTGCCGGAGGGCCTTGTCCCCCATCATCCGAAGGCCGATCGACGCGCCCACCGCGGTCAGGTAGTACCCCGCCGTCGTGCTCCGCCTCCGGTTCGCCTCCTGGTGGGTGAAGACGATGTCCCCACGCCGCACGCGGCGCTCGCCGCCCCGCGTCCCCTCGACCTCCACGGTCAGCGCCTCGAGGCCCTCGAGGGGCAAGGAGAGCGCCGACGGCTCGGGGAACGCCGCGATCAGCGCCCGCCGGAACGGGACCATCTGATCCCCGGCGCGGACCGCGTGCGAGTCCTCCAGCAGGCCGAGCTTCTGCAGCGCCAGGAGGGCGCGCACGAGGTTCGGGTCGAGCGCCATCTTGTAGTCGACGCGCCGGAGGGGCTTCCGGAAAGCGCGCGGGAGCGACTTCGTCTCCTCATGGGAAAGCAGGAACGTCCGCCGCACGCCCACGGGAGGCGGGAACGCGAAATCCTCCGCCTCGCCTAGGGGCGGCCGCTCTTGCAGCTGGCCGTCGAGCCACACCGTCGGGGGGATGAGGACATCGGCGAGGAACGCCTCGCGGGAATAAAGGGGGAACGACGGGACGCGCCCCTCCGGGTCCAGGCTCGCCGATCGGAAGCGCACCGCGTCCACCGCGTCGAAGCGTGCCGCGGCGTCCATGGCCATGACGCTCGAGATGCCCGGGTCCAGGCCCATGGACACGAGGGCGGTCCGCCCAGCCGCCCGGAAGCGCTCGTCGAGGTCGAGCTGTTCGAGAATCCCCGGACGTCCGCCGGGGGCGCGCGGACCCGTGGCGGAGACGTCCAGGTAGTCCGTGCCCGCCTCGAGGGCGGCCTCCATGAGGGAGAGATTGTGCCGCGGCAAGGCCGTGTTCACGATCACGTCGTACCCGCGGATCGCGCGGAGGACCGCGGCCCGGTCCTCGAGGTTGAGCTGCAGGGCCTCGATGGGAATCCGGCCCCGGATCGCGGTCAGGATGCGCGCGCGCTCCCCCTTCTGGTCGGCCAGGAGCAGACCCGTGACGTTCGAATCGGTCCGGAGTTCCGACGCGAGTGTGCGCCCCAGGCCTCCGATGCCGAGGACCGCGATCCGCATCCGGAGGCGCACGGGGACTCGTCCGGCTTAGCTCTTTCGTGCGGGAGGTCGTCCCGCGCGCGCGACCGCGGGACCGCGCCCGGCCATGCGGACGCCTCACGACCCGTGGGCGGACCGCAACCAGCCGAGGAACGCCGCCGCGGTCCGGTCGGGTGCCTCCCACATGGGCATATGCCCGACGCCTGGCAGGAGCACACGGTCCATCGGGCCCGCCTGACGCGCGGGCCTCGCGGCGTCCGCGATGGGGATGAGCTGGTCCGCCTCCCCGTGCAGGACGAGCAGCGGCCGGGGGAGGGCTTCGAGGACCGCGGTCCGGTTCGGCCGGGCCGCCATCGCTGCGAGCCCTGCGATGATTCCCTCCGCGGGAGCGGACTCGACGACGCGTGCCGCCCGAGTCCGGAGCGCCTCGGGCGCGTCGGGTGCGACGAGCTTCGCGGCGAGGTCCGGCAGCAGGGCCCGGGATCCCTCGGCACGCACCTTCTCGATCGTCGCTCGGCGGCCCGCTCGGGCGGCCTCGGAATCGGCGGTCGCGCGCGAGGACACGAGGCCCAGCCCCGCAATCCGAGGGATATCGAGCTCGGCCAGGGCCAGAGCGACGTAGCCTCCGAAGCTGTGCCCCGCCACCGCGACCCGATCCGACCCGCGGTCCCGGAGGAACGGGGCGACGGCGTCCGCGAACGCCTCCACGGTCCACCGCGCCTCAGGGAGGGGCGGGCTTTCCCCGAAGCCCGGGAGGTCCGGGCAGACGACCCGGAAGCCGGCGGCCGCGACCCGCGGGGCCACCTCGGACCAGATCGTCCGGCTCAGGGGCCAACCGTGGAGGAGGACCAGCCGCGGCGATCCGTCCCGGCCGTACGCGTCATGGGCGAGCATCGGAAAAGGGAAGGGGAACCCGGAACAAGAAGCCTCGTTCCGGGTCCGTGATCTCGTCCCTCAGGGGGACGGTTCCTTGGGCGACTCGGGCGGCGCCTCGGGCTTCCGACGGCGCTTCACGGCGAGCATGACCAGCGCGCCCACGACGAGGCCCACGATCAACGCCGCCACGGAATAGACCGTCGTGGTGCCCGAACCGATCACGCCGCCGGACGGGTTCACGACGACCGTCAGCGTGGTCGTGGACGATCCGCCCGCGGTATCGTTCACCCAGAGGTGGACCACGTACGTGCCCGCAGCCCCGAAGCCATGCGTGGCGCTGGCGCCGGTTCCCGTGCTCCCGTCACCGAAGGACCAGGCGTAGGTCAGGGGGCTCGTGCCGCCCGTGGCGGAGGCCGTGAACGTCACCGCATCTCCCGCGTTCGGGTTCGACGTGGACGCGGAGGCGCTCGCAACGGGGAGTGCGTTCACGGTGACCATGACCGTCGCCGCGTTGCTCACTCCGGCGCTGTCCATCGCGGTCAGGTGCACCGCGTACGTGCCCGCCGTGGTGAAGGTGTGCGACGGGCTGGAGGCGTTGCTCAGGCTCCCGTCGGCGAAGTCCCACGTCAAGGTCACGGGGCTGGTCCCGCCCGTCGAGCTGCCCGTGAACCCAACGCTCTGCCCCACGTCGACCGTCGATTTCGACGAACTCGCCATGGCAATCAGGGCCGCGTTCACGGTGACCGTGGTCTGCACGTGGGCCGAACCGCCCGCCGTGTCGTTGACCCACAGGTTCACCGTGAAGGTCGACGCGGAGCTGTACGCATGCGCGGGGTTCTGGGCTGTGCTCGTCGCCCCGTCGCCGAACCTCCAGGAGTAGGTGTACGTTCCGGACCCGCCCGAGAGTGTCCCGGTCCGCCCTCCGAGAGGCGCGCCTCAGGTGAAGAGGTCCTCCAGCGGGTTGTCCATCTCCCGAAGCTCGCGGATCTTCACGCCCCGTGATTCGAGATCGTGGAGGAGGACTGGCACCTGATCCGGGCCTGAGAGTTCACGAAGGAAGTAGTCGCCCTGCCGTGGGTACTCCGCCAAGGCGTCGGAGGGTTCGAGCACGCGGATGCCCACCAGGAAGCGCGCGCTTCGGAGATTCTCAATACGGTCGAACAGCGCGAGCTGCCCGTTCTTGATCGCGAGCACGTACTCGCCGATCTCGCGGGCCTCGTACAGGTTGTGGGAGGAGTACAGGACGATTTTCTCGCGGCTGAGCTCGAGGATCAGGCCGCGGATCTCGCGGGCGAGCTTGGGATCGAGACTGGCGGTGGGCTCGTCCAACAAGTAGATGGCCCGCTCTCGGAGGAAGACCCGGGCGATCGAGACCCGCTTCTTCTGCCCGGCGCTGAGCTTGGAGAGGTAATGCTCGCTCAGGTCCCGAATCTCCAGCAGGTCCAGGACGCGCTCGACATCGGCCGAGGTGGCGCGCTCCACCCGCGCATAGAACTCGAGGGCCTCGCGCACCCGCAGGGCGTCCGGGATGCCATCCATGTGTGAGAGATAGTGCATCTGATTGCGAGCCTGCTGGCGGTCGTTCCGCGCTCCGCCGACGTATACCTCTCCCTCATAGGGTTGGAGGATCCCGGAGAGCGTGCGGAAGAGCGTCGTCTTGCCCGCCCCGTTCGGTCCCAGGACGACATAGACGGCCGGCTCGTCGATCGTGAAGGAGATGTCACGCAGGACCCTGGTCCCGAGATACCCGGCGCTCACCGACCGGCACGAAATGCCGATCCCTTCCGCGGTTCGCGCTGGCTCGGCCCCGGATCCGTGCATCCCCAGGGCCACCGGACCGAACCTCCTCCTACGCCGGCGAGAGAAGCCTCTCGCGGCGCATCAGCCTCTCCATCAGCCTCAGCAGCACGAGCACCAAGGCCACAACCGAGACGACCGCGACGCCGAGCACGATGTACGCGGCGGACGGTCCGTAGGCGGTGTTTGCAGCCACGGCCCCCGCGAGCGCGATGAGCGAAGGTGCGATTCCAATGAGCGGCATCAAACCGATGGGACTGTTCATCCCGGTCCGGGGGGAGGAGAGGGACGTCCAGAACATCCCGATGGCCGCGGCGAACGCCCCCGAAGCGTAGCTCATCGGAATCGAGTAGAGGGCGAGGGAAACCGCGAGGTCGGCCGAAACCGTGCCTCCATCCGCAACGTACACGCCCATCACGACCGCCAAAGAAATGCCGAGCACGATCGTGACAAGGACCAAGGTCGAGACCAAGAGGTTCGCGAACAGCCGCCGGGGGGAGACGCCGTATGCGATGAGGTACTCGAACACGCCCTTGAGGCGGTCGTTCGTGAAGGCCATCAGGCCGCCCATCGAACCCACGACGGTGAACACGGGAAGGAAGAGGGTGAGTATGATCGCAAATGCCGCCCCGGACGTGAGGCCCACGGCGATTCCGAAGATCAAGAGGTAACCGGTACCGACGGCGAGGAAGATCCGGCCCAGGACGATGGATCTGCGGATGGTCACGCCGAGTAAGGAAGGGGGCCCCTCGAATGCAGGCGATGCTGCCATGAAGGTGGGCGACCAGACGCTGCGCCATGCAAGAACCTGTCGGATAACCACGAGGAGTCCGGCGTGGTGTAACGGGGCTCAAGAGTCAAAGCCCTCGGG
>DASQGG010000004.1 GCA_035632695.1 Thermoplasmata archaeon | reverse complement strand
CCCTGGTGCACCTCATCCTGCCGGCCCTCGTGCTGGCCTTCTATCCGATCGGCCTCGTCGCGCGCATGGTCCGGACGATGATGGTCGAGGTCCTCGGGGAGAACTACATCCGGACGGCGAGGGCGTACGGGCTCCCGGCCCGCCTCGTCTATTACCGCTATGCGCTCCGGAACGCGATTGCCCCGTCCCTCGTGGCCCTCGGCCTGTCCATCGCCTACGAGCTCACGCGCGCGTTCCTTGTCGAGTACATCTTCGTGTGGCACGGGATCGGGTCGTATGCGTTCAACGCGGTCCTCGTGTCCGACTACCCGGCGATCTTGGGGACGACCATCGTCGTCGCCATGATGTACGTCATTGTCAACCTGGTCGTGGACATCATCCAGTCGTTGCTGGATCCTCGGGTTGGCCTCGATCGACCGGGGGCCTGACGTGTCGACCGTGGAGAGCCCGATCCGCTCGGCACCGGTCCAGGTTGGCCCTGCGCTGAGCCGTGCCTTCGGGAGACTCCTGGCCCTATCGAGGGCCGTCTGGAAGGTCGTGCGGAGCGACTATCTCGCGCTGACCGGTTTCATCATCATCTCGTTCTTCATCGTCGCTGCGCTCATCGCGTGGCTCGCCCCGGGGTTGGTGCCGTTCTCCCAACAGGGTCAGGGACTCGAGTACGACGCCGCTCTGAAGTGGACGGCTCCTTCCTGGCCCCACATCATGGGGACCGATGAGCTAGGACGAGATCTCTTCTCGCGGATCTGGTTCGGGTCTTCCATCGCCTTGGAGATGGGTGCGCTCACCGTCGCCATCGCATTCCCCGTCGGGGTGATTCTCGGTGTGGTGGCCGGATACATCGGGAAGCTGACCGAAGAAGTGATCATGCGGGTCACGGACATGTTCCTCGCGTTCCCGACGATCCTGCTCGCGTTCGTGATCGCCGCGACGTTGTCGGAGCACGGCACGTTCGGGCTCATCATCGCGATGGCCGTCAGCTTCTGGCCGTGGTACACGCGCCTCGTGCATGCCCAGGTCCTCCAGGTCCGAAGCCAGCCGTTCATCGAGGCCGCCGTCGTCCTCGGGCTTCCCCGGCGTCGGGTCATCTTCCGCCACGTCCTCCCGAACTCCTTGACGTCCGCCACGATTCAGGCAACCATGGACTTCGGATCCGCGATCCTCATCGGCTCCTCCCTCAGCTGGATCGGGCTTGGGGCGGCCCCGCCCACCCCGGACTGGGGCGTCATGTTCTACACGGCGTACCTGCAAGGGAGCATTATCACCTACTGGTGGTACACGACGTTCGTGGGCCTCGCCATCTTCCTCGTCGTCCTCGCTTTCAATCTCCTGGGCGATGGGTTCCGGGAGGCTCTGGATCCGAAGCTTCGCAGGAGGCGCCTGTTTTGACGCCCCTGTTGGAATTGCGCGATGTGAGCCTCGATTTCTCCACGGAGACGGGCACGGCGAAGGTCTTGGACCGTGTGAGCTTCACGATCGGCGAGGGCGAGGTGTTCGGCCTCGTCGGGGAGACGGGCTGCGGGAAGACGGTCACCGCCCTCGCGATCCTCCGGCTCCTTCCCAACAACGCGGTGATCCGAACCGGGAGCGTGAAGCTCAACGGCGAGGAATTGCTGTCGAAGACGGAGGAGGAGATGCAGCGGCTGCGGGGCACCAAGATCTCCATGGTGTTCCAGGACCCCGTGACGAGCCTGAACCCGGTGTTCCCCGTGGGGGAGCAGATCGTCCAAGTCGTCCGAGCCCACGAGGACATCGAGAAGGAGGGTGCCGAGCAACGCGCCCTCGACTTGTTCCGGCGGGTGGGTCTGCCGGATCCCGAGAACGTACTCCGCAGCTACCCGCACGAGCTCAGCGGTGGCATGCAGCAGAGGGTGATGATCTCCATGGCCCTCGCCTGCCGCCCCAGACTGCTCATCGCGGATGAGCCGACGACCGCGGTGGACGTCACGATCCAAGCCCAGATCCTCGATCTTCTCCTGGAACTCCAACGGGAGCTCAAGCTGTCCGTCTTGTTGATTACCCACAACCTGGGCATCGTCGCGGAGACGTGCCAGAGGGTGGGCGTCATGTACGCGGGCACGCTCGCGGAGGTGGCGGCCACAAAAGAGCTGTTCCGCGAGCCTCTTCATCCCTACACCCAGCGCCTCTTGAGATCGCTCCCGCGGCCCGACGCCCGCGGCCAACCCCTCGCCACCATTCCCGGAAGCGTACCGAGCCTGATCGACCCGCCCGCCGGGTGCCGCTACCATCCGAGGTGCGAGTTCGCGATGAAGACATGCTCGGTCCGGAGACCCGCCTTGTTGGAGCATCGTCCGGAGCACCCGGCATCGTGCCTGCTGTACGAGGGGGTGAAGGAATGAGCCTCGTGCGCGTGGAGGGGCTGCAGAAGCACTTCCCCGTGCGGGTCGGTTTCGCCGGGAGAGCACAGGTCCACGCCGTGGACGGGGTCGACTTGAGCATCGAGGAGGGGGAGACGTTCGGCCTCGTCGGCGAGAGCGGATCCGGTAAGAGCACCCTGGGCCGCTGCATCCTCCGGCTCCTGGCGCCTACCGCGGGGCGCATCTGGTTCGGGGAGCAGGAGCTCACCAAGCTGCGGGGCGAGCCGCTCCGGATGACACGGCTGCAGCTACAGATTGTGTTCCAGAACCCCATCGCCTCCCTGGACCCAAGGATGAGGGTGGGCGCGACGATTGCGGAGCCGTTGCGTGTTCACCGTGCCGCGAGCCCGCAAGAGGCCCGTGCGAAGGTCCAAGAGTTGCTGCGTCGCGTCGGCCTGCATCCAGAGGTCGCAGAGAAGTATCCCCACGAACTCAGCGGCGGACAGTGTCAGAGGATCGCGGTGGCACGTGCCCTGGCACTCGAACCCCGCTTCATTGTCCTCGATGAGCCGACCTCCTCGCTGGACGTCTCCGTCCAGGCGCAGATCGTCAACCTCCTGAAGGAACTCCAGAAGGAGCTGGGGCTCACGTACCTGTTCATCACGCACGACCTCGTGCTCGTCAGCTACCTCGCGGACCGGGTCGGGGTGATGTACCTGGGGAAGCTCGTCGAGGTCGGCGGGGCGGTCGAGGTGCTCCAGCACGGGAAGCATCCGTACACGATGGCCCTGCGGAACGCAGTGCCGCTCCCGAACCCGGAACGGGAGCGGAGCCACGTGCCCCTGAAGGGCGAGATCCCCTCCGCGCTCGAGCCTCCCTCGGGTTGCCGGTTCCGGACCCGGTGCCCGTGGGCGCAGAAACGATGTGCGGACGAGGAACCGCCGCTCCGGGACGTGGGCGAAACCCGGGTGGCCTGCCATTTCGTCGAGGAGATTCAAGCTCAGACGACTGGGGGAGGATGACATGAGGAATTTGAATTTGGGGAGTCTGCAGGATATCTTGGTGGGCGCCGCGTTCCTGGGCACGGGCGGCGGAGGGTCCCTGGAAAAGGGCCTCCAGACCGTCGCTGCAGACCTCAAGTCGGGCCGCTCCATCCGTCTGGCCGATCCCGACGAGCTGGCACCCGACACCTGGGCGTGCACGCCCTACTACTGCGGCAGTCTCGCCCCGACCGGGAAGACCGCGTTCAAGGCGAAGGCCGCACCATACGACGGCACGGAGTGCCTCTTGGCCGCGAAGGCTCTGGAGCGTCACCTGGGCGTCACGTTCGGGACGACCGTGGCCACGGAACTCGGCGGCGGCAACACGGCCGCCGCGCTCTCCGTCGCGGCTCAGCTCGGCCTCCCCGCACTGGACGCGGACGGGGCGGGACGGTCCGTGCCCGACCTCCAGCACTCCACGTACTTCGTGGCGGGGATCCCGATCGCCCCCATGGGGATCGCGAACAAGTACGGGGACGAGGCTGTGATCCAGAACGTCGCCGACGACTTCCATGCGGAGGTGCTCGTCCGGGCCATGGCCGTGGCCAGCGGGGGACACGTGGGCGTCGCGGACCATCCGGGGAAGATCGGCGATCTCCGGAAGGGCCTCGTTCTTCGCTCAATTACATTCTCGGAGACGGTGGGCCACGCGATTCGGAACCGGAATGAGGACCCTATCGTCGCGGTCCTCGGGGCCACGCACGGCTATCTCCTCTTCGAAGGCGTCGCGCCGTCGAGCTGCAAGTACGAGGACAAGGAGGGGTTCACGTTCGGAACGATCGACATCCGAGGGACCGGCGCGGACAAGGGAGCGAGGTACCGCATCTGGTTCAAGAACGAGAACATCATGGCGTGGCGCAACGGCAAGGTGGACGTGACGGCGCCGGACCTGGTGTGCCTCCTGGATCTCGAGGAACGCGCCCCGATTCTGAACCCCTGGGTGAAGAAAGGACAGCACATCGCTGCGTTCGGGCTGCCCGCCCCGGAGATCTGGCGCACCCCGCGTGGGGTGGAGGGCTTCGGCCCTGGCTACTTCGGCTACAAGACCCGGTTCGTCCCCATCGAGCGCAAGCACACCAAGGGGGCGCGCTGACCTTGGCGGACGTTCGTTCGGCCGCGTTGGTCCTCGCCCGAGACCTGCTGCGGTTGAAGAAGGGCGAGACGGTGATCGTGTATGGAGATCCCGCCGCGGACCCGAGCGTCGTACGGTCCGCGGTCGACGCGGTGGAGGAGCGGGGCGGCATCCCCCTAGAGGTCTGGTACCGAATCAAGGGACCTCCGGGAACGGAGCCCCCCGCCCCCTTCGCGGAGGCGATGCGCAAGGCCGACGTGCTCGTGGAGTTCGCGCGCACCTACCTGATCACGACCCGCGCCTTTCAGCGAGCCATGGACCGCGGGACGCGGGCGCTCTGCCTGACCGGGATGGACGCGGACATGATGATCCGCTGCATCGGGAACGTCTCCCTTCCCGCCCTCAAGGCATTCGGGGTCACGTTGCAGCGGATGACCGCGAAGGCCAAGGACGTCCACGTGACCTCTCCCGGGGGGACCGACCTGTCGTTCGAGCTCGGGAAGCGACCGATCATCCTGGACACAGGAGAGTGCGTGATACCGGGTCGTGATTCCTATCTTGGGGGCCAGATTTCCTGGGCCGCCATGGAGAACACCGTCGAAGGAAGTCTCGTCCTCGATGGGACCGTGTGGCCTCCCGATCCGCTCGCGCCTCTTCGGGAGCCCATCCGGATTGAGCTCGCCCGCGGGCGGATCGTCTCGATTGGCGGAGGAGAGGCCGCGAAGGTCCTGCGCGACTGGATCGACCACTTCCGCGACCGGAAGATGTACAACGTGGCTCACTTCTGCTTCGGGTTCAATCCCGGTGCGGGCATCTCCGGAAAGATCCTCGAGGACGAGCGCGCGTTCGGTGTGTTCGTCACCGGGTTCGGTTCTCAGATGGCCTCCTTCAAGGGCGGATTCACGCTCGCGAAGAGTCACATCGATGGGGTAACGAGGAAACCCACGGTCACGTTCGATGGCGAGACCATCGAGGGGAACGGGTCTTTCGTGCACCCCAGACTCGCGCCGCTCGAAAGGCGACTGCTGACCGAGCGTCCTCCGCCGTGAGCATGACTCCAGCGTCTCCGGTGCGCGGGGCGTCACACGGAGACATCGTTCCCGATCCGTTCTGTGCGGGCGCGTTCGTACACGAACGCTCCCACCGCCACGTCCTCGATTGCGAGGCCGAGCGATTTGAAGATCGTGATGTCGTCATCCTTGCGGCGGCCCGGAACCTTGCCCGCGACCA
Source organism: Thermoplasmata archaeon (assembly GCA_035632695.1). Lineage (NCBI taxonomy): Archaea > Methanobacteriati > Thermoplasmatota > Thermoplasmata > Thermoplasmata archaeon. Next base: position 14,983 of record DASQGG010000004.1, on the reverse strand, counting down.
CGTGGGAGAGCTCAGTGACCCGGTCCCACGACAGGATGCCTTTGGAGATCGGAATGATCAAATCTCCCGCCTCCATCCGAGCCTGCTCAACGGAATCTGCGGCGATCAGGCTGGCACGCGTGACTACCCCGTCGTCCAGCTCGCGAGCCTCGACCCGGTTGGCGCCCATGGCGTTCACGTGCGCGCCCGGCGCCAGCCACTCCCCTTTCACCACCGGCTCCGAGGCGGTCGTTGCGGCGATGACAATGTCGGCCCCACGGACTGCGCCTTCTGCCGAGTCCACCGGAACCACGTCTACGCCGAGGGACTTCGACATCTTGATTGCGAAGGCTTCGCGTTGGGCCTGCCGGCGGCTGTGGCACCGGATTCGGGCGATCTTGCGCACGGCGCAGGTGGCCTCGAGCTGGCTCTCGGCCTGCCACCCGGTCCCTAGGATGCCGACCACGGTTGCGTCCCGAGGGGCGAGGGTCTTCGTCGCGATGCCGCTGGCGGCGCCCGTCCGTTGTTGCCCCAGCCGGTTCGCCTGAAGCACCGCGAGGAGAGCGCCCGAGTGTGCATCCAAGAGATGGAACCAGAAGCGGGCCCCCTCGCGCGAGATCGAGTAGTACTTGAATCCGTAGTAGCCGCGGCCGGGCCACGAGGCGGGCATCACGTTGAGGACCGTGTGGGCACCCCGGACCCGCTGCCGCGGACGATTGTCCGCCTTCCCCTCGCCGAGGTCTCGGAGAGCCGCCTCAACCTCGCGCAGTGCGTCCCCCATAGTGAGGAGACGCGCGACATCTTCCTCGGAGAGATACAGCATGACGGACCTCCAAGGCCCCTTCCCTCATGAAGCCACGGTTGGCGGCGGACGCCTTCAACGCGGAAGAAGCTCCTCGGGCCGCAGCGGCGTGTGGGTGAGTCGGCGGCCCACATGGCGTTCGACCGCACGCATGAGGGCCGGCGGGACGCCGATCGTCGGGCTCTCGCCCACGCCCTTGGCCCCATGGGGTGCGTCCGAGCGGGTGGTCGCGGTCTTAACGGAGAACCGGGGCATCTCCATCGCCGAGAGCAGACCGGCGTCGCCGATCGTGCCCACGGTGGGCTGACCGTCCGCGTCGTAGAACGCGCCTTCCGTGAGCACCTGGCCGATGCCCTGCACGGATCCACCGATGACCTGGCTCTCGAGCATCGCGCGGTTCAACACCTCGCCGGCGTCGTAGTACGCTGCGACCTCGTCCACGCCCACGAGGCCCGTTTCATCGACGTGGGCCGTCACAAGGTTCGCTCCGAGCGAGTTGAAGTTGCCTTCGGGCTTGTAGAACACCTTCGCGTCGTACGTCCCCGCGAGGAGCTTCTTCGCGGAGTACGTGCCCCTCCGCTTGACCTGGGCCTTGAGTTTTCGGGCCGCTTCGATGACGGCACCGCCGCCGACAATCGCGGTCCGGCTCCCCCAGCTGCCCACGCCCTTCGCGAGGGCGTCCGTGTCGCTCTTCTCGAGGTCGATGAGGTCGGGCGGCACGTCGAGTTCCTCGGAGACGAGCTTGCGGACGAAGACCTCGTGCCCTTGGCCGTGGGGGTTCCCCCCGAGCCAGACCTGAACGCGTCCAGAATGTACGGCGATTCGCGCGCCCTCGCCCATGCTCGCGGCAGGAAGTAGGACGAAGGAGGAGAAGCCCGCCTTGGCTTCCGCCCCCTTCCGCCGGTAGTCGAGCTCGCGGACCGCGTCTTCCAGGAACCCGCGGAACGGCGGCACCTGGAGGCCCGTCGGCGACTTCCACGGTCCTTCCGCCGCGTTCCGGAGGCGGACGTCCACGGGATCGAGGCCCACCTCATCCGCGAGGAAGTCCATCATGCGCTCGATGAAGTAGGCGGCCTCGGGCCGCCCGGCGCCACGATAGGGCCCCAGGGGCACCTTGTTCGTGAAGACCGCGCGGCCTGCGATGTACGCGCGGGGAATCGAATACGGACCGGTCATCTGCATGCCGATCCAACGCGGCGACCACTCCGCCATGCCGGCCGAATACGCGCCGCCATCGATGAGCAGGTCCCCCTGGAAGCCTTGGACCCGACCCTCCCGGTCCGCGAACAGCTTCGCGTGGGCGCGGGCCCCGCGGCCCTGTTCCGTGGCTTGCAGGTGTTCGTACCGCGTTTCAATCCACCGCACCGGTCGCTTTTCCTTCCTTGCGATGTGGGCGGCGACGACGTACTCCGGGTAGATGCCCCCTTTGGTCCCGAACGCACCGCCCGTGTCCATCTGGATCGCACGGACGGAACGCTTGGGGATTCCGAGGCTCTCGGCGAGGCCCTCCTGGAAGCTCGAGACGGACTGCGTGGAGGCGTACACGGTGAGGCGGCCCCCTTCCCATCGCACGACGACGCCCCGCGGCTCGAGGGGGTTGGGCACGACCCGCGCGCATCGCAGGGTCTCCTTGATCACGACGGGGGAGGCGAGGTCCTCGAACTTGGCCCCGACCTGCCCTGCCCCCATGACGTTCGACTTGGTCCCCGGGTGGATCGGCTCCGCGGTCAAGGCCTGCTCGGGGTCGGTGACCGCCTTCAGGGGGTCGTACTCGACCTCCACGGAATCGAGGAGATCCTCCGCCTCGGTCGCCGTTCGTCCCACGACGGCCGCGATGGGCTGGCCCACGTAGTTCACGCGTTCCCGCGCGAGGACCGGATAGGCCACCGCGCCCATCCCGCCCTCCGCGCCTTCTCCGACCGCGCTCATGAGCTCGGGGATCTCGGCGGACGTGATCCCTCCCTTCACGGAGCGCACCATGGCGCGTGCGTAGACGCTGCGCGCGATCTTCAGGTGGAGCATGTCCGGGAGGTCCAGGTCGGCCACGTAGCTTCCCTTCCCCGTGAGGAAGCGGTCGAAGGTGTCCGTCATGCGCATTCCCTTTCCTGGCTGAGGCTTGCCTCGAAAGGCGCCGCCCCGATAAGCCTTTGCCGTCCGCATGGACGCGTGGGCTGCCGTGGCCCGGGAGCCATTCCCTTTTATCCGTCAACACGTTTCCGCGCCCCCGATGATCGAGGCGACCCTCCGGATTACCCTGCCGTGCAGCTGGGTGACGGAGGTCACGCGGGAGCACGGGGCGACCGTGAACCTCGTCGAACAGAAGCCCGCGGGAGGGACCACCCTCCAGACCCTCGTGGAGATCGACCCAGGGGAGGCCGACCCCACGGCGGTCGTGGAGACCCTCCGCGGCAACCGGTTCGTGCACCGCGTCGAGGCGATCGTGCCCCCCAAAGGCAAGATCCTGGCCACCCTGCTCGTGGATCACTGCGACGCGTGCCAGGCGCTCGCGAACTCGGATGCGTTCCTCACGGACGCCACCGCGACGCCGGGCGGCGGGCTTGAGTGGCATCTGCTCGCCCCGACGCGCCCATCCGTCGAGGCCCTGGTCCGGATCCTGAAGGACCGGGGCATCGCGGTTGAGCTTGCGGCGATCCGGTCTGCCCGAGGCTCCGGGAGCCTCACGGAGCGGCAGGAGCGCGTCCTGAGCCTCGCCTTCGAACTGGGCTATTTCGACTTCCCGAAGAAGATCGGTCTGACGGAGCTCGCGAGGAAGCTCGGGGTGTCCAAGGCGGCCCTCTCCGAGACCCTCCGCACGGGGGAGGAGAAGATCCTCCACGGGTACTTCCAGGGTCTCATGAAACGCGCGCGGTAGACCCCCGAACGGGTTCGGGGACTCGGCTTACCGGAGGACCACGTGCCTCCTCCCGTCGAAGGTGAACAGGATGGCGGGTGGGCAGTTGGATCCCGTGGCGAGCGAGGATCGCCGGCGACGCGCGATGAAATCCTCTCGGCCCCTAGGACGCGGCCTCCTGGCGGTCGTGGTGGCGGTCCCCTTGCTCCTGGGTGTGATGGCCGGGGCGATCGGCGGCTACGTGCTCCGGACGCCCGGGTCGGCGGCAGCGGGCGGCGCGTTGGAATCGTTCAACCTGAACGTGTTCGACTTCTACTTCGTAGGGGTCGGAGGGACCATCGCCGGCGTGAAGAATCCCACGCTGAACGTCTCCCTCGGAGACCAGGTCACGATCACGATCGCGGACCAGGTCAACACGGGGCATAACCTGTATGTGGAAGGATACGACACGCAGAGCGCCGACGTGATGGCCGTGGGCGCGACCGCCGCGGTCCATTTCGTGGCGAACCAGGAGGGCACGTTCGCGTACTACTGCGCCGTGCCGGGCCACCGGGCCCTGGGCATGGAGGGGAAGCTCGTCGTCGGGTCGGGGGCGGGCGGAGCGCCCTCCCTGCCGCCCATCGGTCCCGAAGTCCTGCCCGTGAACGACATCGTCCGGAATGCAACGGATGTTCCGCCGCCGATCACGCGCACGACGCCCGCGACCGTGGACATCTGGCTCAACGCCACCGAGGTCAACGGCCAGATTGAGCCGGGGGTCTCGTACACGTACTGGACGTACAACGGGAAGGTGCCCGGCCCGTTCTTCCGCGTCCGCGTGAACGACACGGTCGTCGTGCACTTCCACAATGACGCATCGAGCATGATGAACCACTCCGTGGACTTCCACGCGGTCATGGGCCCCGGGGGCGGCATGTACGCGTCCATGGCGGCACCCGGCCAGTCCACGACGTTCTCCTTCAAGGCGCTCGTGCCCGGACTCTTCCTGTACCACTGCGGCACGCCGGACGTCCCCACGCACATCGCGAACGGGATGTTCGGGGAAATCCTCGTCCAACCCGATGCCCCACTGCCGCCCGTGGACCATGAGTTCTACGTGGGCCAGAGCGAGCTGTATACGAAGTGGCCCATCCACACCCTCGGCAACCAGGTGTTCGACGGCCAGAAGCTGTGGGACGAGCAGCCCACGTACTTCGTGTTCAACGGCGCGTTCAAGGCCCTGACCGGCGCCCACGAGCTCACGGGCCAGGTGAACCAAACGGTCCGGATGTACTTCGCGGACGGGGGTCCCGACTTCATCTCCTCGTTCCACGTCATCGGGGAGATCTTCAGCCGGGTCTGGCAGTACGGGGACCTCACGGATCCGCCACTCCATGGGGTTCAGACGGTCCTGGTTCCGCCCGGCGACTGCGTGGTCGTGGACTTGACCCTCGAGTATCCGGGGAACTACACCTTGGTGGACCATGCCCTGCTCCACGCGGTCGACATGGGGGCCGTGGGCGTCCTCCACGTGACCGGGTATGCGAACTCGACGATCTTCAACCCCGGGATGTGATCCTGCGGCTGCGCGACCCACGCTCCCGCCGCTTCCGCGCGTCGACGCGGCGGGAGCCCACCCGCTCTTCTTGGGAGGTTGACGTGACGGTGGCGGTCCGTGGGGTGTCGTCGCCGGGCCCGGACCAGGCGGGGGTGGCCTCCGAGCCTTTCCGGGCCCTCGCAGCGCAGCACGCAGCGCTCCGCGGGGAGTTTGCCCGTCTCATCGCCGCACCGCCTTCGGAGGTCCGCCACCCCGCGGTATCCGCCCTCGTGGTCAATCTCGCTCGTTCGTTGGAGCGTCATCTGTGCATTGAGGAGACCGCGGTATACCCCATCTGCGAGCGGCTGTTCGGCGGCAGGGAGGGAGCGACCAACGTCCTGCGAGGGGAACACAGTTCGATGCGCGCCCAACTGGGGAGGCTCGCACAACCGGTCCTGCACGACGGTGCGGCGTGGCGCCTCGGCTTCGAGTCGCTCCGCCTCAGCGTCGATTACCACTTCGGCCGGGAAGAGCGGGTCTTGTTCCCCATGGCATGGGCCCTCCTCTCCGAACCGGAGAGGTCCGCCCTCGCCCGGCGTCTTTCAGCCTTCCCCGGCCGATGAGCCGCAGCATCTAAGCTCCCGTGCTGCCTTCTGCCGCCGGGAAACGGCGTGGCCGGGACGCGGATCACCTTCTACGGTGGCATCAACGAGATTGGGGGGAACAAGTTCCTCCTCGAGGACGGGAGCGCCCGCATCTTTCTGGACTTCGGCAAGAATTTCGGGCGCGAGAAGCAGTACTTCGACGAGCCTTGGATTCACCCGCAGAAGGAGGAGCACCTCCTCGCTCTGGGGATCTTGCCCAACCTTCCCGGGATCTACAGGAAGGACGCGACGGAGAAGCGGGAGCTGGACGCCGTGCTCCTCACCCATCCCCACACGGACCACTACGACGCGATCCGCTGGCTGCGGGACGACATCCCCTCGTACGCGACCCCCACGACGAACGCGATGATCCTCGGCCGTGAGTACGCCGGCCACGCGGGACCGTCCCGGGAGTACTACATCGCGAACTGGACGGAGAAGGAGGGGCAGCAGGAGTTCCGCACCCTCGAGCCGGTGGAGCCGGGGCGGACCCAGGAGATCGCGGGCCTGCCCGTGACCGCGTTCAACGTCGACCACTCCGTCCTCGGCAGCGTGGGCTACGTGGTCGAGACGAAGGCCGGCAACGTGGCGTACACGGGAGACTTCCGCCTCCATGGCGCGCGGGCCGCGGAGAGTCGCGCCTTCCTGGAGAAGGCGAAGGCTCGAGATCCCGTGGCGTTGCTCATCGAGGGCACGCACATCGAGGATTCCAAGATTGAATCCGAAGACGAGGTCCAGGAGAAGCTGACGACGGTGGTCTCCCAGACCCGCGGCCTCGTCCTGACGGGATTCGCCCCCGCGGACGTGGACCGCATGAACACGTTCCACAACGTCGCGAAGGCCACGGACCGCATCCTGGTCCTCACGGCGCGGCAGGCGTTCCTGGTCGATCGGCTCGTCGAGAAGGGTCTCTTCACAGGCTTCGACCTCACGTCCCGGAACGTCCGGATCTTCCGGAAGGAGAAGAAGACCACGGCCGCGTTCGAGAAGCATCTCGAGGAGAAGTACGGCGACCGCGTGGTCGATGCCGCGGGCGTCAGGGCCATCCAGCCCCAGGCCATCCTCGTGGCCACTCTCTCGGACATGCTCGCGTTGCCCGCGATCGATCCCATGCCGGGGAGCGTCTACATCCTGTCCAGCAGTGAGCCGTTCAACGAGGAGATGGAGATCTCCTTCGAGAAGCTCAAGGGCTGGCTCACCCGGTATGGCCTGCCCCTCTTCCAGATCCATGCCTCGGGGCACGCGACCGCGCACGACCTCCGGAGGGCCGTGGAGACGATCCGCCCCAAGAAGGTCTTTCTGGTCCACACGGAGAACCCAGCCCTGTTCGCGAGGTTCTTGGACAAGCTCCGCCTCGGCGCAGAGATCGTCCAGCCGATCGAAGCCCAGCCTTACCCCCTTTGAATCGGCCGTCCCCGAGGATCGTCAGGCGCTCGGCTCCGCCTCGTCGGCTGCCCGCATGAGGTCGAGCTGGGTGAGCATCCCCACTACCCGCTTCGACCCGTCCGTGACGAACATCCGCGTAACCTGGAGTTCGTTCATCAGGTCGAAGGCCCTCTCCGCGGGGACATCCTCGTGGATGGCCTCGAAGTGGGATTCCATGATCTGCCGGACGGGCGTTGTCGGAGTCCGTTCGGCGGCTTCCCGCAGCCCGCGACGGTAGACGACCCCCAGGATCGTGCCGTCCGGCCCGACGACGGGATAGGAGTAATGGCCTTTCGTGTCCGTCCGCTGGAGCGCGTCCGCCACGGACGTCTCCGGCGGGAATACGACGACGGGCGCCGTCATGACCTCTTTGACGCGCTTCCCCGCCAACGCGCCGAGGTCCAGCGGCATGGCCTGGCGGGTGATCTGGGCCGGGTACAGGGTGTGCTCCCCCGCGATCGCGTAGCTCGCCACGGTGGCCAGGATGAGCGGGATGATCACCGCGAACCCGCCGGTCATTTCCGTGAGCATGACCGCGCTCGAGATCGGAGTCTTGGTCGCCGCGGCGAGGACCGCTCCCATCCCGACGAGCACGAGGACCGGCGGGGAGAAGGGGAAGTTCAGGAACTGCAGGAAGAGGCCGACGACCGCGCCAAGGGTCCCGCCGATGAAGAGGCTCGGGGTGAGCACGCCCCCGCTGCCCCCGCTCCCGATCGTGAAGGAGGTCGCGACAATCTTCGCGAACAGGATCGCGCCGAGTGCGAGGAGCAAGACCGCGAGGCCGGTGACCGTCGTCCCGGCGACGATCACGGCGGAGAAGTTGGCCGTGAGCAGGCTGGAGTCCCAGAAATACCCGAGGCCGAGGACCGCGGGGAACGCGATTGCGATCAGGCCGCAGGCGAGCCCGCCGAGCGTCGTCTTGGCAATGAACGGGAGGTGCGACCGGGAGAAGGCGTCGCTGATCGCAAAGAAGGCCCGGACGAAGACGATGGCGAGCACGCCCGAGAGCAGTCCCAGGGAGAGGTAGAGCCCGAGGTGGGCCAGGTCGAACCGCGGCTGGGCGCTGGCGCCCCCGAAGATGGGCGCCGCCCCGTAGACGAGGACGAACACCAGATAGGAGACTGTCGAGGAAATCAGGGCCGGGATGACCGCGCTGTGCTCCAGGTCGTTCTTGTATGGGGTCTCGAGGGCGAACAGCGCGCCGCCGAGGGGCGCCTTGAAGATTGCACCGAAGCCCGCGGCTGCCCCGGCGATCACGAGTGTCCGGGCGTCGCTCCGGCGGAGCCGCAGCAATCGGCCGAAGAGGGAGGCCGTTCCCGCGCCGATCTCGCCCACCGGGCCCTCGGGCCCCGCGCTGCCGCCGCTGCTGATCGTCAGCGCGGAGACGATCAGCTTGACCGGGGGAACGATGGACCGGATCTGCCCCCCGCGGTAGTGGATCGCGTGGATCACCTCGTCCATCCCCTGCCCCGCGGTCTCCTTCGCGAAGTGCGGGATGATTAGGCCCACGAGGGCGCCGCCGGCGGTCGGGAGAAGGAAGACTAGGTACCAAGGCACGAAGGAAGGGTTGAACGCCGCGGCGACGACATCCAGCGCGAACCGGAAGAGGACGGTCATCACGCCGACCGCGATTCCGATGAGGAGGGAGAGCGGGACCCACTTCAGCACGAAATCGCGGAACGAGGTCGGGACGAACTGCCCCGCATGCTGGTCCACGAACCGATACCACCGCCGGGAGGTTCCCATGGTGTCCGAGGGGCCGGCGAGGACGTTGGCCTATTAATGCGTTGGGTCCGAAGACTCCGGAAGCCCGACACCGTCATCGGTGTCTAGTCCCGGAGGACATCGAGACGTGCGTCTCCTTGGGCGCCCCCGGCCCGGACGACGAGCCCGTGGGCTCCGGCAGGTGCGTCCCTCGGGATCGTGACGGTCGCCTCGAGGTTGTCCTCGCCGCCCGCATCCTGGGTCCCAACGGGGCGCTCCGTGCCGTCGGCCGCCCGGAGCGCAATCGTCAGGGGGCCGCGGAGGGGGGTCGCGAGTTCCGCCGCGATCTTGACCGACTCCCCCGCGCGGACCCGGGAGGGCGTGGCGGCCACGACGATGCCCGGGCGGCGCTCGACCTTCTCCCCCAGTCTGTGGGAGCCGTGGTGGAGGATCAGAGGCCGCGCCTCGGGATCGACCGAGAAGTCGAGGACCTCGCCGATGAACGCGGTGTGGTCTCCCAGCGTCAGATGCTGGACGAGACGGCATTCGGCGTTCAGCACGGAACCCCGAATCATGGGCGCCCGGATCGTGCGGGCCGGATAGGTCTCGAAGACGCGGCTCGACAGCTTCTCCGTGTCCGCCTTGGAGAAGTGGCCGGCGAACCGCATCGCGGCGGCCTGCTCTTCGGAGACCAGGTTCACCCCGAACTCGCCCGTGGCGAGAATCTCGTCGTGCGTGACGTTCGCCTTGTCGACGTGGACCGCGATCAAGAAGGGGCGGTAGGAGACGTTGAACGTCCACTCCGCGGCCATCACGTTGGGCCCACGGGGGCCGTCCACGGTAATCAAGGCGCAGGTCGTCGTGAAGGCGCGGAACGCGTCGCGGATCGATGGGGACGACATCTGGGTCACTCCGGCGGCCTTCTTCAAGAGGCCGAGGGCTTTAGTGATTCCCATTTGCAGATTCGCGTCACGGGCGGGGCGCGAGTGTTTTACCTAGGGAGGCCGTCCGGGTCGGGCCCATGGCGGAGTCCCACGACGTGGTCGTGATCGGGGCCGGGATGGCGGGCCTCGCGTGCGCGCAGCGCCTCCAGGAGGCCGGCATCGACTTCCTGGTCGTCGAGGCCTCCGGGCACATCGGGGGTCGCGTGCGGACCATGTACGGTCTGTCGGGGCGCCTTCCCTTCGAACTCGGCGCTCTCATGATTCACGGTAAGCGCGTGGTCACGCATGCCTGGCTCCGGGAGTTCGGGCTCCATGCCCGTCCCCTTCCCACGACGAGACGGGCGCGCTTCCTGCGCGACGGGAGGGTCGAGCGGCTGCCCCTCCCCTCGAACTGGCTCCACCGCACCATCGGATGGCGGGCGTTCTACCAAGGTGCTTTCGGTTTGCCGAAACGCATCCTCGCCTACGACGGCCCCGATCTCCCCCTGGCGGAATGGCTCGGTCGGCAGGAGGCACTCCCCGGGGCCAAGATGCTCGTCAGCCTCCTCTACGCCCACGCGGCCGCCGCGGACGCGGACAGCGTGGGCCTGCGCGGGCCTGCCGAGGAGACCACGCTCGCGTCTGAGGAGTTCGGCTACTCGAACTTCCAGGTGGTCGAGGGATACGAGGAGCTCGTGGCGCGGCGAAGCCGTCCACTCCGCGAGCGGATTCGCCTGGAGACCCGGGTCATCGCCGTCCGGAGCTCCGGGGACGGCGCCCTCATCGAGACGGCGACCGCGGCGGGCGAGACCCACGAGATCCGCGCGCGGCGGGCGGTGGTCACTCTCCCCCTGGGTGTCCTGAAGTCCGAGACCGTCGCCTTCGAGCCCCAGCTCCCCGAGCGGAAGCGAGCCGCGATCCGCGCGATCGCGTTCGGGGACGCCATGGTGGTCCTCCTGCGCTTCCGCGGAGGAAACCTCGTCGAACGCCTGGGGGACTTCGGAATCCTCTGGGGGGAAGGTCCCTCGAGCTTTCATCGCCCGTACGTGGCGGCGCGTGAAGCGCCGAACGTGCTCGACGCGTTCACCGTGGGGCGGGAAGCGCACCGGCGAGCGAGTCTCCCAGACTCCGAGCTCCGCGAGGTGGTCCTCGAGGAGCTCCGCGCGATCCTACCTCCTTCCGTGCACGTCGGGGACATCGAGGGGTTCACGAGCAGCCGCTGGCCCGTCGACCCCTTCGTCCGCGGGGGCTACTCCTTCCTGCCTCCGGGGGCGACCGTGGAGCATCGGCGGGACCTCGCGGAACCCGTGGGCGGCATCCTCTTCTTCGCCGGCGAGGCGACGCACACGCAGGGAGAGGCCGCGACGGTCCACGGGGCGATTGAGACCGGATACCGAGCTGCGGCCGAGGTCCTCGCAAGCCTGCGCCCGCGGTAGGCCTCCCGGATCACTTGCCCTTGGAGAGCACCCGGGTCGTCTCCAGCTGGATGGTCTCCTTGCGCGCGCGATCCACCTCGGAGATGAGGTCAATCGCATGGCGCAGGTTGCGGTGGCTCGAGGAGATGCCCCAGAGGCCCAGGAGGATCATGACGACCGCGACGACGTACGCCACGGTCGACGTGAGCGCGCTGGCCGACGCGGTCTTCAGCGCGTCCGCGATGGCCGGGACGACGATGAGGAGTCCGAGCCCGACCCCGACGATGAACACGATGGTCCAGACGACAATCTGGGTCACGCGTCGACCCACGTGCGCCTGGGAACTGGCGGAGGAGCTCATGGGACCTCCCGAACGAGCTTCGTGATGCTACTTAAATCATTCCACCCCAAGTCGGCGAGGGGCATCCACGATTTCCGGGGCCGCACGGGAGTGGGGCAAATCTTGAAGCGCGACGTGTTCGTCTTGCGCGCGTGCCCTCGGCGCTGGGCGGCCTCGCGGCGCGTCTGCGGAGGCTCCCTTGGAACCGGTTCTTCGCGGGCGTCGTCGCGGGCGCCGCGGCCCTCGTTGTGACGTTGATCATGCGGGTCCTGGGACTCGGCGTCTTCCTGCCGGAGATCGCGCTGAACTTCGTGATCACGCGCATCCCGGGCTCCCTGGAATCGTTCTTCATCAGCTCCCTGGGGGAGGGCGCGAAGGGCCTCGGGTTCGTGAGCGCCTTGGTCGCCGTGGAGGTCGCCTTCGGGCTCGGCGCGATCGTGTACCGCAGAATCGAGGCCCTGGTCGCCCGGCGTATCGCGGTGATCGCCGTGTACACGGTGTCCGCGGCGGCCGTGAGTCTGCTCGTCGCGCTCCCCCTCCTGGGCGCCGGCCTCGCGGGCTCCGCGACGGACGTCGGCGTGGCCTTTGCCGTCCTGAGCCAGCTCATCGGCGGCTGGATCTATGCGGCCGTCCTCGATTACTTCCTCGTGGATGTGGCCCACCGGCATCCGGAGGGCTTCAGCCCGTCTCGGCGGCAGTTCTTCATCGGCGCCGCCGCGGCCGTCGCCACCCTGGCCTTCGCCTTCGAGACCTTCAGCACCACCGTGGTCCAGCCGGCCCGGCTCGCCTTCGCATCCCTCGCGGACCTGATCGCGAGCGAGGTCACGCCCACGGACAGCTTCTACGTGGTCACGAAGAATCTCATCGACCCCACCGTGGATGCGTCGACCTGGAGTCTGGCCGTCGACGGGTTGGTCGGCTCTCCCCTCACGATGGACTACGCTTCCCTCCAGGCGAAGATGCAGTCGGGCTCCTTGACCTCCGTGCAGCAGTACGCCACCATGGAGTGCGTGAGCAACGAGGTCGGCGGCAACCTGATCGGAACCGCGAAATGGGCGGGCGTCCGCCTCGCGGACCTCCTGACGATGGCGGGGATCGAGCCCACGGCGGATTGGGTGGAGTTCACCTGCGTGGACGGCTACACAGTCGCGATTCCGATCGCCCACGCGACGGACCCGGCGACCCTGTTGGTCCTGGAGATGAACGATGCGCCTCTCGAGGGCCGCCACGGCGGACCCGCGCGGATCCTCGTACCCGGGAAGTACGGCATGTTTTCCGCCAAGTGGGTCAATCGGATTACCGCGGTCCAAGGGGAGTACCTCGGCTACTGGCAGCAAGCCGGGAAAGGCTGGACGAACAACGGCCCGATCCAGACCGAGGCGCTGATCGCCACGCCGCCCGATGGATCCGTGGTGAGCGGCAGCCCAACCGTCGGGGGGTTCGCCGTCTCCGCCGCGGCGGGGATCTCCAAGGTGGAGGTCAGCACGGACGGTGGTGCGACCTGGTCCGCCGCGCAGCTGCGTTCCCCGAAGGATCCGCACCTTACCTGGGTCCTGTGGACGTTCCCCTGGAGCCCGCCCTCAGGGGGTGCCTACAACATCGTCGCCCGTGCCTACGACGGGAACGGAGTCGTGCAGTCCGCGACGGTCGCCCCGCCCTACCCCAACGGCGCCTCGGGGTACGACCACATCACGCTGCTTGTTTCTCGGTGAGGTTGCCGGTCACGCGGGCTTCTTGGCACCCGGGGCCCGCGCGCCGAGCGCGACCAGCCCGAGTCCCAGGAGCGCGGCGACCACGCCCGCCGCGAGCCAGAACGAGTTCCCCGACATGAATGACCCCATCAGGATGTCCGTTCCCTGGAGAATCCAGACGACGCCGACCAGGAGGGCGAGCACGCCGAGGACGACGAACAGCGTCTTCATTGGATGGAGGACTCGCGGTCGTCCCTTAAGGTTTGACCCAAGTCCCGACCCACTCCGTCACCGGAGCATGGCCGAGTTCAGGGTGGTCTCCAGACCCCAGTCGTACACCAGGTAGAAGTGCTCCTGGCCGGACGGTGCCGTGACCACGCCCACGAGCCAGGGGTCCGCCATGCCGACCGCCTGCCAGACCTCGAGGCGCTCGAAATGCGCGAGCATGTGCCGCGCGCGCTGCACGGCTTCCGCAGGCAAGGCCTTCGCGCGGTTCAAGCGATGCCGCTTGAAGTTCCACACGCTCCAGTCGGCCCAGAGGACGGACTTCTTGGGGATCGCGCGGGCAAGCTCGGGCGACAGCAAGGTGAGATACTCCTTGCGGACGGACGCGAAGGCGTGATCCTTGGAGACCACGGGGACCTCGGTGAGGCCGCGCAGGTGCTCTCTCGTCCACGCCTCGTATGCGATTTCCGCCCGGCGGCCCAGGATCCGCTGGGGCAAGCTCTGAAGGACGGCCTCCGTGTGCTCCCGGTCCGCCTCGAACGTGCGTGCCATCTCCGCGTTGGACCGATAGACATCGATCTTCTCCTCGGCCTCGCGGAGCTCATCCTGCCAGAGGCGGACCAAGTTGTCGTCGCTTTCCACTTCGTCGGACACAGGTGTCTGTGCAGCCGTCTCGACGAGCTGCTCCATCAACCGTGCGCTCAAGTTCCCGCCTCCAAGGACGTCCCGGAGGCCGAGCGGCGGAGAACGGCCTTGCGGACGCCTCCCTGACCAGACGTGAGTCTCGCTTCCCCCTGGGGTACGGACCTCGGCTAAAGGATTAGAGCTATAGTATCCGGGGAGGGGGTTTAAAACTTGAGGTAGTCCGAACATCCCATCCGCGGCGAAGGAGTCTCGTCCCGCGCATCCGTCAGCTTCCAGTACGGGCTCAGGCATTCGGGTCCGAGGTGCGGGACCATGGTCCAGAAGGTAACCGAGATCGTCGGGGTGTCCCCCGAGAGCTTTGCCGGAGCCGCGAAGGACGCCGTGAAGCAGGCGGGCAAGACCGTGCGAGGCATGAAGTGGGCGCGAGTCTCCGAGCTCGAGATGGAGCTCGACGGCTCCAAGATCAAGTCCTACCGCGCGACGGTGCGGCTCTACTTCGACGTGGAGCGGTAGGGCGATCCCGGGTCAGCCACCCGTCGTGACGAACTCTTCCTCGCGCCAGTGGCGGTAGAGTTCCTCGATCTCGTAGGGCGGTGCGTGGCACGAGAGGTACACGAGCTTCGACCGGCCCGTGTTTCGGATCCCGTGCACGCTCCCCGCCGCGAAGTACACCGCGGTGTGGGGGCCTACGGTCCTGCCGCGGGCACCCTTCCCTCCTGGGACTTCCCCGCGCCCCTCGACAATGTAGTACATCGATTCGACCGTGCGATGCTCGTGAGCCGGCGTGCTCCCACCCGGCCGGACCTCGAGGACGGTGATCATG
>DASQGG010000003.1 GCA_035632695.1 Thermoplasmata archaeon | reverse complement strand
AGTTGCTCAAGCATCTCGTCATCCACCGCAGGATTTCCCGGCCCTAGCCGCCCGGCGCGATGGCGACACCCTTTTGTGGCATCCCGGGTTTCCCCGCCCCGGGCAGTGGACCCACGAGGGAGGAGCATGCGAGTGGGCATTATCGGGGTTGGGATGACGGCGTTCCAACCGTCGACGCCAGCGTACAACTGGAAGGAGCTCATGTTCGAGGCCGCGTCCCGCGCGTACGCGGACGCCGGCCTGAACCCGCGCACGGACGTGGACTCGTTCATCACCTGCGCGGAGGACTACTATGAGGGATTCGGGATCTTCGACGAGTTCGTGCCCGATCAGCTCGGCGCCGCGTTGCGGCCCACGTGCACGGTGTCCGGCGACGGGCTCCAGGGCCTCGCCTCCGCCTTCATGCAGATCCAGACCGGCATCGTCAATGTGGTCGCGGTCGAGGCGCACAGCAAGGTCTCCGACATCGTGAGCCTCGAGGGCATCGTGGAGCAGGGGCTCGACCCGATCTGGAACCGCCCGCTGGGGGCCCACCCGTACATGTTCGCGGGGCTCGAGGCGGACGCGTACCTCCGGAGGACCCACACCCCCGGGAAGGCCCTCGCTGCGGTGGTCGCCAAGAACCGACGGAACGGTCTCCTGAATCCACTCGCCGCGTACGGCGCCTCCGTCGACGAGGCCCAAGCCGCAAAATCCGCAGAACGCTTCGCGCCACTCCGGATGCTCGACATCAGCGAGCCCGCGGACGGCGCAGTCGTGCTCGTCGTCGCCTCCGAGGCCGCGGCGAGGAAGCTGCACGCGAACCCCGTATGGATCCGCGGCATCGGATGGGCGAGCGATTCCCCCACGTTCGAGACGCGCCAGTTCGGGGACGCCTGGTACGCGGAGCAGGCCGCCCGGATGGCCTATCGGCTCGCCAAGGTGCGCCGACCCGCCGCGGAGTTCGATGTGGCCGAAGTCGACGATCGGTTCTCCTACAAGGAGCTGCAGCACCTCGAGGCCCTGGGGCTTGCGAAGCCCGGGGAGGCCGGGCGCCGCGTCTTGAAGGGAGATTTCGCATTGGACGGCAAGGCGCCTGTGAACCCCTCGGGAGGATCCCTCGGGTGCGGCAACGTGTTCGAAGCCACGGGGCTCCATCGGGCCTCGGAGGTGGCTCTCCAGCTGCGTGGCGAGGCGGGCCGCCATCAGGTCGACGGCGCCCGGGTCGGCGTCGCGCAGTCGTGGCGGTTCGTGCCCTCCGCGAGCGGGGCCGTCGCGGTCCTGGGGGTGGGCAAGTGAGGAAGGTCGGCGTGATCGGCGCGGGCATGACCCTTTTCCGCCGCCGGCTCCAGGACACGCCCAAGGAGCTGTGCTACGAGGCCTCGAAGATGGCCCTCGACTCCGCGGGCCTCACCCTCGCGGACGTGAACATGGTCGTCAGCGGATCCGCGCCCGACGCGTTCGACGGCGTGCACATGAAGGGCGAGTACTATGCGGACGGCTGCGGCGCCTACGGCCGCCCGTACATGCGCGTGTTCACGGGGGGCGGTACGGGGGTGTTCAGCACGATCGCGGGCTGGTGGCACGTGGCCTCCGGACTCGCGGATGTGGTCCTCGTCGTGAACGAGGAGAAGATGTCCCCCTGCCAGCCGCACGCCCAGAGCGTGTTCGGCCACATCTGGGACCCCATACTGGATCGGCCGCTCAAACCCAACCTCGTCTGGATCTTCGCCATGGAGATGAACCGCTACATGACCGTCCACCACGTGAAGAAGGAGGACATCGCCCTGGTGGCGGTCAAGAACAAGCGGAACGCGGTCGGCCATCCGTGCGCGCAGCTCGCGGACCCCAACATCACCGTGGAGGACGTCCTGAACAGCGAGATCATGGCGTGGCCCGTGAACCGACTGGACATCAGCCCGCCGAGCGACGGGGCGTCCGCCGTCGTGCTCGCCTCTGAGGACGTCATCCGGAAGCGGAAGGTGCAGGACAAGGCCTGGGTCAGCGGCGTGGGATGGTGCATCGACTCCACGATGTGGACGGACCGCGACCTGGTTTTCCCCGAGTACGTCGCGCGGGCCGCCAAGATGGCGTACAAGCAGGCCCGGATCGACACCCCGCGCCGCCAGATCGATTTCGCCGAGCCCTACGACCCATTCGATTACAAGGAGCTGCACCACATGGAAGGATTGCTCCTGGCGAAGAAGGGGGAGGCGCCCATCCTGACCAAGGAGGGGGTGACCCAGCGGGACGGCGATCTGCCCACGTGTCCCTCGGGCGGTCTCCTCGGCGTGGGCAACCCCATCGCCGCGACGATGGGCATCAAGATCGGGGAGCTGTTCTGGCAGCTCACGGGCCAGGCGGGCAAGCGGCAGATCCCGCACGAGGTGCGCACGGGGGTGGCCCAGGCGTGGGGCGACCTCATGCAATACGGCGCCGTGGTGGTGATGCGCGCATGACCGCGAGGATTCCGAAGTTCCCCGGCACCGAGCTCGGCTCCAAGGAGTTCTACGAGGGCAAGGTCACCCAGGTGCGCTCGCGACCCGACGCCCAGTACGATTTCTCCGCGGGCGAGGCGATCAGCCGGTTCCTTGAGGAGCTCCAGAAGGGCAAGCTCATCGCGCGGACCTGCACGGGCTGCGCCCGCATACTCTTCCCTCCACGGATGTTCTGCGAGGAGTGCTACCGCCCCACGGACGAGTGGCGGTACATCCGTGACACCGGGACGATCGAGACCTACTCGATCTCCTACATCGACCAGGACGCGAAGCGGATCACGGAACCCATCCTCGTGGGCGTCGTAAGCCTGGACGGCGCGTCGCCCAAGATGGGCATGATGCACTACTTCCGGGAGATGACCAAGGACGAGATCCGCATCGGCCTGCGCGTGAAGGCGGTCTGGAAGCCGCCCGAGGAGCGCAAGGGGAGCGTGCTCGACATCCGCTACTTCCGCCCCCTCAAGGAGGGAGAGGCATGACGTTCCTGGAACGGACCACGGACGTGAAGCGCCTCCGCCACGTCGGCGTGGACATGTCCGTGGACTACATCTACACGAGCGGGATCGCGGGCGAGGTCTTCTTCAAAGCGCTTCGCGACGAGGGTCGGATCCTCGCGGTCCACTGCCCCGTGTGCAAGGTGAACCAGCTCCCGCCGCGGATGTTCTGCGAGGGTTGCTTCACGGAGCTCACGGAGTTCGTCGACGTCCCCGCCGAGGGCCGCGTCGCCGCGGTGACCGTCGCGAAGGTGGACCGCCGCGGCGGACCGCTTCCGAACCCTCAGGCGTACGCGTTCGTCACGTTCAAGGGCATCCAGGAAGGCGGTCTCATCCACCGCCTGCTCGTCGTCCCCGAGAAGGCGAAGGTCGGCCTCGCGGTCCGCGCGCGGCTCAAGCCCAAGGACGCCCGAACGGGGACGATCCTCGATATCGAGGGTTTCGAACCCGTGGCTTCGCAGGCGTGAGAATGAGGGCCAAGGCGTTATAAGCCCAACCCTGGTATCAGACCGGAGAACGGCCCAGGAGACCGAGGATGGAATCGGCGTCGAAGACGTACAAGTTCAAGATCTGCATGGTCGGCGAGGAGGCCGTTGGGAAGACGAGCCTGATCCACCGATTCGTGTCCGGGGCCTTCGACGAATCGTACATCCGGACGCTCGGAGCCGTCGTGTCGAAGAAGACCGTCCGCCTGGGGACCTTGGAGGGACGGCCCGTGGTCGTGGACATGGTGATCCTGGACATCATGGGCAAGCGCACGTTCC
This sequence comes from Thermoplasmata archaeon, assembly GCA_035632695.1. Lineage (NCBI taxonomy): Archaea > Methanobacteriati > Thermoplasmatota > Thermoplasmata > Thermoplasmata archaeon. The sequence goes on along the minus strand of DASQGG010000003.1, from coordinate 66 downwards.
TGCAGCTCTTCAAGGAGGCCTACTTCCACGGCGCGAAGGGCATCCTTGCCGTCTTCGACGTCACGC
>DASQGG010000002.1 GCA_035632695.1 Thermoplasmata archaeon | reverse complement strand
GATCCTTCTCCCGCCGCGCGATGCTCGAGGTGAGCAGAGAAATGTTCGTGAGGGGTGTGTTGATCTCGTGCGCCACGTAGGCGGCGAGTTGGCCCATCGATGCCAGCCGCTCGTTCTGAGCGAGCGCCTTCTCCATCCGTCCCCGCTCGATCGCGCTGGCGATCACGTTTGCGACCGCCGCGACGAAGTCGACGTCGTCCGGGGAGAACGCGCGTGGGCTCTTGGAATGGGCGCTCAGCACCCCGAATGGCGACGCCTGGCCAGGGATCGCCACGGTGATCCCGCTCGCCAAGCCGCGTTCGGTGAACAGCGCGGGAACCTTGAACCGCGTCTCGGTCGCCGCGTTCTCGAGAATGATCGGACCCCCCGTGGACAGGGTGTAGGCAGCCTGACTCTCCTTCGGATCGTTCGAAATCCGGGTCCCCAGCGGCAGGTCCCAAGCGACCCGGGCACGAATTGTGAATGCGGTCTGATCCGGCGTCAGCTCCAAGATGGAGGCGTATTCGACCCCGAGGGTCTTTGTGAGCGTCGCTATGGCATCGTTAAGGAGACCCGAAATTGAAGGCTCCTGCAGGGCTTTCTGCCCCAACGCGGCAATGGCGGCCTGCTGGCGTGCGCGGGACTCCAGCGCCTTCGAGGCCTTGACGCGCTCGGTGACATCCGAGACGACGGCGACGTAGCCGGCGACTGCGCCGGTCGGACCGCGAAGCGCAGTGACGGTCACGCTGGCCGGGAACCTCGAGCCGTCCCTCCGGGCCATGACCCGCTCGCCCTCCCAGTGGCCACTTTCGCGAAGGGACTTCAGCGCCACTCCGAAATCGCTCTTCGCTTCGGGAGAAATCAGCATATCGGCGACGGACTTGCCTCGAACCTCGGAGCCCTTCCGGCCATACATCCGGGTTGCATAGTCGTTCCAATACACGATCCGCAAGTCCACGTCCGTCGCGACCACCGCGTTCCGGACCTGGCCGAGCAGGGAGGCTTGGAACCTAATCTGTTCGAGCGCGTCATTGCGCTCCGTGATGTCCCGGTAGTTGAGGACCAACGCGCGCAAGTCCGGATCCTCGAGCAGGTTGGTGCCGATGATTTCGGTCCACCGCCACGTGCCGTCCTTGCAGCGGACGCGTGCCTCGGCGACAACGCTCTTCCCGGGGCTCGTCATGAGATCCGCGAACCCCTGGCCCAGTAGGGCGAGGTCATCCGGATGGAGGAATTCGAGGCCCGATTTTCCCAGCGACTCTTCCGGAGTGTAGCCAAACATTCGCGAGACCGACGGGCTCTCCCACGTCACCTTGCCTTCCAGGGACATGAGACTCACAGCGTCCCTCATCTTGGCGAGAATGGCCTCGAACCGGCGACGGTCCATCTCTCGGGCCTCGAGGGCCTCCCGCTCCTGGGTGACGTCCTCGATCATCCCGAGCATGGCCCTCGGCGCCCCTTCCGGAGTCCGAAGGAGCGCGATCGTGACCCGCGCCCAGAAGTGGGTGCCATCCTTGCGGAGGTATCGCTTCGCGTACTGCGCATGCTCCCGCTGACCGTCCGCCAAGCTGAAGGATTCCCGCTGGCTCAAGGGCACATCGTCGGGGAACGTGACCGCACTGAAGTTGACGCCCACGAGTTCCTCGCCTCCGTAGCCCAGCATACGTTGGAAGGCGGGATTGGTGTCCAGGAAATTGCCCTGGAGATCGGCGAGGGCGATGCCCACCGGGGAGTCGACGAACATCGTCCGAAAACGGGCTTCCGCGTTCCGCAGCGCCTCGTCCGACCGCTTGCGGTCGATCGCGAGGGCCACCTGGGCGGAAATCATGGAGAGAATCTGCTTCTCGGCCTCCGTGTACCGGATGGACTCGGCATAGCTCTGGACCGCCAAGACGCCGAACGTTCTCCCGCCCGCGGACAGGGGAACCCCGAGCCAGTCCACCCCGGTTGCGCCCACGCTCTCGACGGAACCCTCGACCACCAGGCGCTCGAAGCTCTCGGGCGTCACGAGTAACGGGGCCGCGGAGCGCAGGACGAACTCGGTGAGCCCTCGCCCCGCCTTGTAAGGAGCCGGCGTCGCCTCCTTCTCGTCGACGAAGTACGGGAAACTCACGGTGTCCGAGGTCGTGTCGTAGAGGGCGATATACAGGTTCTCTGCGGGCATCAGCGTGGCGACGCTGCGGTGAATCTGGTGGAACAGCTCAGGCAGGTCGCGAGTGGTCGATGTCGCTTCCGAGATTTCGAACAGGGCTTCCCGCAGCCGCTCGGAACGCTGCTCCTCCGTCACGTCGCGCAGAATCGTCAAGAGGCAGGGTTCGCCCTCGATCTCGATCGATTCCACGGACACGAGACCGTTCCGGATTCCGCCCGATTTCGTGCGGAAGAACGTTTCCAGCTCGCGGACGGAGCCCTTCTCCGCGAGCGCTTGGTCAATTCGTTTTTCGGATTCCGCGTTCGCGGGCAGCACCAACTCGAATCCGGTTCGGCCGATCAGCTCGTCGCGGTCGTATCCAACGAGACGGAGGAAGGCGTCGTTCGCCTCGAGGAACTTCCCATCGGACCGAGCGACGATCGTGAACGCGACGGGGCTTGCACGGAACGCCTTCCGAAACCGCTCCTCGCTCTCGCCGAGCGCCCGCTTCTGCTCCTTCAAGCTCCGCCGCGCCTGCGCGGCCCGGATCTGGGCCTCGACCTCGGAGGGAAGGAGTTCGTTGTAGCGGGCCGTCTTCACGAGGAAACCGGATGCGCCCGCGGCGAGCGCCTGGACCGCGGTCTGCTCCTGTCCGGCTGCCACGACGAGAATCTTGGGCACGTCGGGAATGCGCTCCCGCAGGACGGACAGCACGTCCAGGGCGGCCATGTCCCGCAGCTTGAGGTCCAGAACGATCACCGCGAAGGATTGGGAGAGGGCCACGCGGAGGCCTTCCCGCCCCGTGCCCGCGATGGTAACCCGGAATCCCCGCCTTCCGAGGGCCATCGTGCTCAGGACCTGGTGCTCCTCGTTCGGATCGATGACGAGGACCGGGGGCTCCTTGTCAGAACCGGAACCTTTCGCGTCCTTCGCGGTAGCAAGCGCCATGCTCAGGCGGACCTCGGGTGGTGCGCAGGGAAACGACCCCCCGGGTGCCGCATAAAGCCTATGTCATGGGAAATGGACCGACCCGTGATACGGAATAGCGCGCGGCGTCGATAGGGCAGCTACGCGCGGGCCTCGCGGTCGAGGGGGTTCAGAGGAAGGGTAAACCGAATCCGCGACCGAGGCCCGTCCACGCTAACGCGCGCCCGGTCCGAGGTCAACTCCTCGAGCAGGGGGCGGAGGCCTTCGGAATCCAGGAGAGCGAGGAACGCCTGGAGACGGTCGGCCATCCCCTTCGCGCACACCGTCTCGAAGCGTCGCCACGCCGCGGTCGTGTAGAACCGACGGCCGTCCCGGGCACCGCGGGTGCGGATCGCTCCGAGTCTGTGCAGCCGGCCCAGAGACCGTTCGAGGATGCCCGCATCGGGAACGATCTGGCGGCCCAGCGTGGAACGCAATACACCCGGGTGCGTTCGGACGATCTCAAGCACCCGGCGATCCAAAGGATCCTCCCAGGCGGCGAGGAAGGGCTCGAACCGGGCCGGGTACTGGCCCGGCAGGAACAGGAGCACCCGGTTGCCGACGCGACGGGTCCGGACGAGACCATGGCTCGCGAGGCGATCCACGTGAAATCGCAACGTGGGGAGCGGGGAGAGGAGGAGACGGGACGCGGACCGGAGGTGGACACCCGGGTACGCGGCCGCGGTCAGCACGAGCTCCAATCGGCGGGGATTGAGCAACCAGGAAGGCCCCGCCCGGCGCGCGGGCTGGTCCAGCTTCACCGCTTCGACGCCCAGCGCACGCTGGAGGCCCCGCGCAAATCCCGACGGCTCCGCCACGAGGGGGGAATGCCTCGGTTCCTCAAGAGGCTTTGAGGCCCCCGAACGGCTCCCCACGGACCTGGCTTCCTGGCCGAGTCACCAGGGAGTCGCGGACGCGGCAGCTTCCATCGGACGACGTCAGTTCACCGCCTCCCAAAAAAGGCACGTGGTCCGTTCGGTCATCCGATAAGGCGAACCCTCACCATCCGTGCGGGAACGCGGCCTCCACGGTGAGCCCGGCGAGGGCACCGAGCACCCGGATCCGGACCTCCACGGGGTCGAAATACGCGGGGTCGTCATGAGCCGCGCGAAGCGGCCCCGAGATCCCCGCGGCCCCCGCCGCGGGCCGAACCCGCTCCAGCACCCCGGGCCGGAACCGGAGCCGATCGTACAGGACGTGGCGCGTCCCCGCCTCCGCAATAGCACGAAGGAGCGGGGCCAGGGTCGCCTCCGTCGTGGACGGCAGGATCGGACCCACGAAGGCCCACGTCCGAATCCCTCCTTGGTTGAGCGTCCGAAGGACCTCGATCCTACGCACGGACGGGCTGGCGAACGGCTCGAACCGTCGCCGCATCGCCTCGTCCAGGGTCGTGATCGTCACCCCGACCTCGGCCTCGTGAAGACGGCGCAGCAGGTCCAGGTCTCGGAGGACGAGGCTCGACTTGGTCTGGATGCTGACGGGGAAGTCGAACCGGACGAGCTGCTCGAGGCAGTACCGCGTCAGGCGGTACCGCCCCTCCAACGGTTGGTAGCCGTCCGTGACGGTCCCGATGCCCACGACGCCCCGCGCCTTGCGCCGGAGCTCGCGGGCGAGGACGGCGGGGATGTTCCGCTTCACATCGACGAAGCGGCCCCACGGCCTCGTTTCCCGCAGGACGGACGGTGCGTAGCAATAGACGCATCCGATGGAGCAGCCGCGGTACGGGTTGAGGGCGTAGTCGAGCCCCGGGAGGGACGTGTCCGAGAGGGCCGTGGAGCACGCGACCTCGCGCACCTTCACGGGGATCGCATCCCCGCCACCCGCTCCAGAAGTTCGCGCGCGGAGTCCGCGACGTCGTACTCGCCCAGCTCCTGGAGCGGCAGGAAGCGCGCGTTCTCCGCGTCGCTCGCCGGGAAAGGTTCCCCGGAGACGTACTCCGCGAGGACGCCGAAGAGCACGTAGTGCCAGCGCACCCGCCCGTCCGGCTCCTTCAGGATCACGTCGCGCACGTCGACCACCCGGACCGGACGCACGACGACTCCGGTCTCCTCGAGCGTCTCCCGCGCTGCCGCGGCCTCCACGGTCTCCCCCAGCTCCAGGGAGCCGCCGGGCGGGCTCCACAGCCCCTTCCGGGGCTCATCCCGCCGCTTCACGAGAAGCACGGTGCCTTCCCGGAAGACGAGGGCGCTCACCGCGGGCACGGGCCGTTCCGGGAACTCATTGCGCGCTTGCACGGCGTGGACGCGCACGGGGGGCGGAGTCATTTCAACCTTCCTACGACGGCGGCGAACCGTCCATCCGATTTCTTCCATTGAACGAAAGCGAGCGTCGAACCTGGCAGGTCGACACCTACGTTGATATGGACCCACAGAAATGCGAGGAGTCGGGTCCGCCGAACGGGATCCGGAGGGACTTGTCGTTGGCGACGCCGTCTCGAACCCTCATCGCCATGTGCCTCGCGGTCGCCCTTATCGCAGCCGGCCTCGCCGCGCATCGGACGCTTCCATCCCGAGCGAATGAGCCCGCGTCTCCCTACGCGGCAGTCTTGCGAACGGACTTCCCTGCCTTCGGAGTGGCCACGGCCGCGCCGGATCGCCGAACCGCCACGGAGAGCATGGGGACTCTTGGAATCTCGCCGGTCCGCGCCATCATCGTGCCGGCTCCGGCTGCGGCAGGCACGCCGAACCTGACCATCACCAACCCCGTGCCCAACGCCGCTTTCCGCGTGCGGAATGTGACCGTCTCGTGGGTGGCCGACGGGAACGGTAGCAAGCTCGCAGGCTTCACGGTCCAGCTCGGAGGCTTGCCCCCGGTCGACGTGGGACTCAACACGAACTACTCCCTCGTGGGCCTTGACGACGGACTGTGGTTGGTCCGGGTCCGCGCGACGAACGCCGCTGGGCTGACCGCGACCCGGTCCGTGGGTTTCTTCGTGGTCACCCACTTGGGGAGCATGAGCCTGCAGTTCGTGTCGAGTGCCGTTTGGCACCAGGGGGTCTACATCCTCGCCACACGCACCGTGGTCGTGGTCTGGGACGTCCTCGGAGCATACGACGGGCTCGCCTCAGCGACCCTCACGGTCGATGGGTCTCCATACCCACTGAGTTGGGTGCCGCATTTCAATGCCTCGACACCCCCAATCCTTGGGAACGGGTCCGTCTTCACGATCCCAATCCCCTTGGAAGGGATCCACACGATCATCCTGACGGCGGAAGATCGTGCGGGGAATTCCATGACATTCGGCGTGCCGATCCTCGTCGACCCGTTCCCGCCCACCGCGAAGATTGCCGCCCCCGCGGACGGTGCGACCGTGTCCGGGCCAGACGTCAGCCTGGTCTGGGAAGCACGAAGCAATCTGAGTGGCATCTCCGGATATGCGGTCGCCGTCGATGTCCCCGGCGACAACTCCTACGTGACCGATGCGTACAACAACACGACCGTGCTTCGCGGTCTGAACCCGGGTCAACATCGGGTGTACCTCACCGTGGACGATTGGGCTGGACACGAGGTCATGGTCTCGACCACGTTCACCGTCACGGCGCCCTCGCAGCCCCCGCTCGATCCACTCTTGATTCTGCCGTGGTCCCTCGCCGCCGTGTTGGCCATAGGCGTGGCCATCTTGACGCAGCGCCTCCGGAGAACGCGGCGGGAACGAACTCCATCACGGGAGGATCCCCAAGGCCCTCCACCTGGTGGCGGCGGAGAACGAGCGTAAAGCCCCGTCATCTCCTGCGGCCGACGGAACGAGCCGTCAGGAGTGCACCGGCGAGGCCACGAGCCGCTCCACGGTGCCAAAGTCGTCGAACGTCCGCTGGTAGAGCGTGTGCTTGAGCACCTCGCTCATCCGAACGTAGCGGGCCATGGGAATATCGAGCCGGGTCTGGAGATAGGCCAGGGTTTCCGCCAGGGTCGCGAACGAGCGCGCGGGCCGGCGGAGCGCATCCCGCACATGCTCGCGTACGTTCCACACCCCGACGGGCATGATGTAGCCCGGGTGGGTTTCCCGCAGGATCACGGTGGCGGCCTGGCGACGCTCCCGGACCAGGGCCTCCGCAACCGCGAGCCG
>DASQGG010000001.1 GCA_035632695.1 Thermoplasmata archaeon | reverse complement strand
GCGGGTCCCAATACGGGCGGCAGCCAGTTCTTCATCAACGTGGCGGACAACCTGCGCCTGGACGACAAGCACCCCGCGTTCGGCCGCGTCGTGTCGGGCATGGAGGTCGCGGACGCAATCAGCAAGGCGCCGCGGAACCGGCAAGACCGACCCCTCCAGGACGTCGTGATCCGGAAGGCGTCGTTGGTCTAGACGCCACCGCGGCCCCGACGGAAAAAGTCCACTTCAAGTACCACCGTGGCGTGCGAGGGGTCGAATCCGCCATGTCGCTCTCCCTGGAATCCCGCGTGCGGTTGAACAACGGCGTTCCCATGCCGTGGCTCGGGCTCGGCGTGTATCGGGCATCCCCCGGGCGTTCGACCCGGTCCGCGGTGCGGGAGGCGCTCCGCGTCGGATATCGGCTCATCGACACGGCCAAGCTCTACCGCAACGAGGCGGATGTGGGTGCGGCGGTCCGGGAGAGTGGGCTGCCTCGGGAGGAGATCTTCGTGACCACGAAGCTCTGGAACACGGATCACGGGTACGACGCGGCCCTCCGCGCGTTCGACCGGAGCCTGAGGGAGCTCGGCCTCGAATACGTGGACCTGTACCTGATCCACTGGCCCGTCCCCGGAGCGCGGCGGGAGACTTGGAAGGCGCTGGAGGTGATCTACGCCCAGGGCAAGGCCCACGCCATCGGGGTCAGCAACTACATGCCGCACCACCTCACCGAGCTCCTGGAGGATGCGAGAGTGGTGCCCGCGGTGGACCAGGTGGAGATGAACCCGTTCCTCCCGCAGCGGGAGCTTCAGGCCTTCTGCCGCGACCATGGGATCCGGCTGGAGGCGTACAGCCCCCTGACCCAGGGCCACCGCCTGGACGACACGCGCGTGGCCTCGGCGGCAAGGAAGCACGGAAAGACGCCCGCCCAGATCCTCCTGCGGTGGTGCCTCCAGGCCGAAGCCGTGGCCATTCCGAAGTCCACCCATCCGGAGCGCATCCGGGAGAACAGCGAGATTTTCGATTTCGTCCTGGACGCGGAGGACCTCCAGGTGCTCTCCACCGTGGACGAGTCGCTTCACACGAGCTGGGATCCCACGCAGCAGCCCTGAGCTCGGGCTTAGGTCCGCCTAAAACTCGAACAATACGTACGATGCCACCCCGCCCTACTTATCCCGCCGGGATTTCGGTCAGCCTAAGAGGCATCGGTATGTCGGCAAATGGAAATGCATTGACGCATCGGGACGATGCGCTTGAGCGGCGAATGAAGGGACGCCGGCAGGTGCGGTCGGGCACGATTGTATTCGTGGGCCTGGTCCTCCTCGTCCTCGGCGCCCTCGCCGGCGGCATCGCGGGTCACTTCTCCGCCTCTCCGTCCGTGAACGCTTCGGGCACGGAGCACCTGTACCTCACGATTGCCTTCGACCCCTACACGGGGCTCGACAAGTACTTCCCCGCGAACTTCACGATTCCCGCGAACGTGCCCGTCCTCATCACCATCACGAATTATGACAACGGGACCAACGTGGTTCCGGCGGCATTTGCCAAGGTCACCGGCACCGTGGACGGGACCGAGACGATCACGAACGCCACCGCGAGCGGCGTAGCGGTGACCTCCATCCCGGCGACGCGCGTCACCCACACGTTCACCCTTGTCGCAGCTCCCTACAACATCAACGCGCCGATCCCCGCCGCGCAGGGAACACACCCGACCGTCGTGTCCTTCACCGTGGTCCTCACGACCCCGGGCCAGTACACCTGGCACTGCATGGCGCCGTGCGACATGGACGCGATGATGACGCCGGGATTCATGATGGGGACCGTCACGGTGGTAAACGAGTAGGCGGGAAACGGCGGGTGGTCATCTAACCCTTACCGGAGTGGAGCGACCGATGCCTCGGTAACCACTCCACTCCCTTCTTTCCCGCGGGCCGTGGCCTACGCCATGCCGGGCTTGCGGGCTGCAAGCGCCTCGGCGACAGCGGCCCGGACGGGCTCGTAGTCCTTGGGATCGCGCACGACAGGCCCGCGCTCCACGACGACGGCGAAGCCGCGCCCAATCCGATGCCGGGCGGCAATCAGCATCCCCCGCGGCGAATCCAGCCCGACGACCTCGATCCGGACGTCATGGCCGAAATCCCGGAAGAGCCGCTCCGCGATGGAATGGATGCGTTCGCCATTTTCGCGGACGAAGGCCGGCGCTTCGTCCATCTCCTCGTGGGAGAGCCGCTCGGCCGGCCGATTCATGAAGGGCTGGGCGCACGTCGGGCCACACGGCTTGAGAATCGCCGGCAAGAGCCCGAGCATCTGGACCTTTAGGGGTGCCGAAGCCACAGACACGCCAAGCCCCCACGGAGCTAAAGCCTTTGGCGCCTCCCTGCACCATCCGTCGTGCGGATCTGCAAGGGCGAGCCCGTCGATTTCCGTCCGAGCCGGGACGAGTCGGGTCGATAGAGACAGATTCAAAAGCCCTTCCGGCTATACCGTGCTGGGTCCTGGCACGGCTACGGCCCAGCCAGGGTAAGGGGAGGCTAAGGATGGCATTCCTGGACACGCCATTTCTGTGGGTTATCGTCGCGATTGCGGTGTACGCCGTGGCCTATCTTGGCTATGGGAAATGGATCGACCGCCGCGTGTGGAAGTCTGAGGTCAAGCGAACGACGCCGG